>CAKTNU010000006.1 GCA_934589325.1 uncultured Oscillospiraceae bacterium
GCCCTTCACAGTAAATGGAGGGGGAGAACGGCAGACCCGGAGGTCCGGGTCTGCCGGATGGGTATCATTATATCTTAGTATGCCTCGTCGAGCAGGGTGATGCCGTCGATGCGGAGATCGAAGTAAGGAGCGGAGCGCATCTCGGACTCGTGGAAGTAACCGTCGATGATGACCTCGGTGTCGTGCTCGTAGTTTGCGTCGGTGTCGACATCGGCAAGGTAGCTGGTGAGGGTCTCGCCGCCGACGGTGAAGTTGGCGGTGTCAAACACGTGGAGGGTGCCTGCCTCGAGAGCGGCCTTGACCTCGGTGATCTTCTCTGCGGTGCCGGCAGCGGCAGCAGCCTCATTGACGTCGGTCAGAACGACGGAGCCGGTAGCAAGGGTGCCGGTCCAGTCGGCGGGGATGGTCTCACCGTTTGCAACTGCGTTGATGACGAACTCGTAGTAAGGAGCCCAGTCGATTCTGGAGGAGACGATGAAGGTGTTGGGGCAGGCGGAAATGGTGGAACCGTTGTAGGAAACGTTGGGGATGCCGGCAGTCTCGCAGGCAGTGGGAGCGCCCATGGAGTCGGCGTGCTGGCTGATGAGCTTGCAGCCGTTGGCGATGAGCTTGTTTGCAGCTTCCTTCTCGGCGGTCTCATCGTACCAGGAGCCGGTGAAGGTCACTTCCATGGTTGCGGTGGGGCAGACGGAGCGGGCGCCGAGGAAGAAGGAGGTGTAGCCGGAAACGACCTCTGCGTAGGTGAAAGCACCGACGTAGCCGATCTTGGCATCCTCTGCGGCGAAGTCGCCGTTCTCAATCATCTCGTTGAGCTTGAGACCGGCAGCAACACCGGCGAGGTAACGACCCTCATAGATGGAAGCAAAAGCATTGTGGTAGTTGGGCAGATCCTCTGCGGTGTGAGCCTTGGTGCCGGTGGAGTGGCAGAACTGAACATCAGGGAACTCCTTTGCAGCCTGCATCACATAGTCCTCATGGCCGAAGCTGTCAGCGAAGACGATGTTGCAGCCGGCGTCGGCCAGCTCAGCGGCGGCCTCGTAGCAGGACTGATCCTCGGGGATGTTGGTCTTGAAAACGGACTCGACGCCCATGGCTTCGCAGGCTTCCTTGGCTGCGTTCATGAAGTTAAGGTCATAGGTGGAGTTCTCGTCGTGCAGGAAGATAAAGCCGACCTTGAGATTGGAAGCAGCGGCCACGTTGTCCTCGGATGCGTTGTCTGCGGGCTGGCTGCTTTCAGCAGCGGCATCGTCCTGCTTGGGAGCGTTGGAGTTGCCGCAGGCACACAGAGCAAACACCATGGCGAGCGCAAGCAGCAGTGCAACAAACTTTTTCATTCTTCGATCTCCTCATAATCTTTTTGTTATTTTATCTAAACTGCATTGCAGTGAAGATACGAAATAAAAATGCATTGACCGCGGTAATATGAACAAAACCACGGTCAATGCATCGCAGAAGGGGCAAAAAGAACTGTGCCCCTCTTTATAATACATCCTCCGATAGTCCGGTCATTTACGGCGTCCGGGTAGAAACTTCAAATCCATATCATTTGCTATATATCGAAAGCAATATTCTATTATCTCTTGACTACGGTCTAATCGTATCAGTCGGTGAGCAAAAAGTCAAGTGTCCTTTTTCGACTTTTTTCACATTTTTAGCCACGCAATTTTGTCAAGTATCCACAAATTCAGTGCGGATCACCCACAAAATGTAAGTCCCGTGTCGCTCATCGACGCAATACGCGCAAGCGACTCAACGCGCATTCCCTCGGCGCGCATACGGTCGCCGCCGCCCTGGAACGCCTTCTCTATCGCGATGCCCGCGCCGACCACCGTCGCCCCGGCCTGAAGCGCGATATCGCGCAGGCCGGCAAGCGCCGCACCTGTCGCCAGAAAGTCGTCGGTTATCAGGATGCGGTCCGAGGAATTGAGATATTCCTTGGAGACGATAACGGTATTCGTGTTGCCGTGAGTGAAGGACTCGACCTCGACGGAATACACACTGTCGGAGATATTTTTTGACTTGCTCTTCTTTGCAAAGACCACCGGGCAGCCAAATTCAAGCCCGGTCATAATGGCCAGCGCTATGCCGGAAGCCTCTATCGTAAGTATCTTGTTCACGCCCTCACCGTCAAACAGGCGATGCAGCTCTTTTGCCATCTCGTGCATGAGCACGGGGTCGAGCTGGTGATTGAGAAAGCTGTCGACCTTCAGGATCCCGCCGGGTCTTACCTTGCCGTCACGCAGTATGCGCTGTTCCAACAGTTCCATTTAAGAGTCCTCCTGTTTTATATCTCTCGGCTCCCTATTCAGGAAAAAGCCGGCAGTCAAGACAAATGAAACCGAAAAAAGCCCGTCGTTTGCTCGACAGGCTTGTTTCGGGTAATTTAAAAATAAATCACACAGCGCGGGTGACCTTGCCGCTGCGGAGGCAGCGAGTGCAGACGTAAACATGCTTGGGGGATCCGTCTACTATGGCCTTGACGCGCTTCACGTTCGGCTTCCAAGTACGGTTGGAGCGTCTGTGGGAGTGAGAGACCTTGATGCCGAAGGCGACGTCCTTCTCACAAAACTGACACTTTGCCATGAATCGAAGCACCTCCTTGCTTGTGTTTGCTGTATAGACAGCTTTTATATAATACCAGATGTCAGGGGTAATTGCAAGAGGAATTTTTATTATGAACGCTATTTTTTATGCCGTCTCCCGTTCAAAAATATTTTACGCCCGGATGCGTGTAAAAGTTGTTGCCAAATCGGGCGGAAGTAGTTAATATATTAATATAGAAAAAATATGCCCTCGGGCGCACGGAGGATATCGCCTATGCGCAGCAAATATTCCGTAAAACTCAAGACCATTGCCGAAGAAATGGGGCTGACGCCGCTGCACACATCGGCCGACTATGAGCAGGCTCTCATGGTGACGGCAGATGTCAACCGCCCTGCCATGCAGCTCACCGGCTTTTATAATTACTTCGACCCGCACCGGCTCCAGATAATGGGCCGTGTCGAGAGCACATATCTCGACACGCTCAGCCACGAGGAGCGGCTCATTGCGTTTGAGCGCTTCATGCAGTATGACATCTCCGCCCTCGTCATCTGCCACGGCATGGAGCCGTTCCCCGAATGTCTTGAAATGGCACGCAAATTTGACCGCAATGTATTTCTGACCTCCGAGGACACCTCGGAATTTCAGGCCGATGTCATAAGCTCACTGCACAATCACCTTGCTCCGCGCATCACGACGCACGGCGTTCTCGTCGAGGTCTACGGCGAGGGCGTGCTGCTGATGGGTGACAGCGGCATAGGTAAAAGTGAGACGGCTCTTGAGCTCATAAAGCGCGGCCACCGCCTTATCGCGGACGACGCCGTGGAGATAAAGCGCATAAACAAGGACTCCCTCATCGGCACCGCCCCGGAGCTGATACGCTATTACATGGAGCTGCGCGGCATAGGCGTTATAAACGTGCGCCACATCTACGGCGTGGGCGCCGTCAAGCCTGAGTCCGGCATCGACCTTGTCGTTAAAATGGAGCCCTGGGAGGACGGCAAAGCCTATGACCGTCTCGGCCTGACCGACGAGAGTGAGAGCATACTCGGCGTGAAGCTCCCGCTTGTGACTATTCCCGTTCGTCCGGGGCGCAACCTCGCCGTTATTCTTGAGCTTGCGGCAATGAACAACCGTCAGAAAAAAATGGGTTACAACGCTGCAGAGGCTCTCGCCGCAGAGCACGACCGCGCCATCGATGCCGGAACATTATAATTTAAAACGGAGACTGAAGTATGGAAAATCTCGAAAATGCCATAGTTGAAATAAAGGAAAAAATGCCGGGGCTGAAGCTGCTTGAAAATGAGCCCATGAGCTCGCACTGCTCGTTCCGCATCGGCGGTCCCGTGCGCGCACTGGCCGCACCCAAGGACGTCAGCGGCCTTTCAAAGCTCTGTCACCTGCTTAAAAAGCATCATATCTCCCCCCTGCTGCTTGGCAACGGTACAAATATTCTGTTCCCCGACGAGGGACTTAAGGATCTGTTTATCATCAGCACGGAGAATCTGACGAAGATGTTTCTCCTTCCGGACGGCGCGATATATGCCGAGGCCGGAGTGTCGCTGGCAAAGCTCGCATCTTTCGCGCAGCAGAACGGGCTTTCGGGGCTCGAATTTGCCTCCGGCATACCCGGTACGGTCGGCGGCGGCGTGCGCATGAACGCAGGCGCCTACGGCGGTGAGCTCAAGGACGCCGTTGAGAGCGTTGTGTTCTACTTTCTGCCCGATCAGGGGCTCTACGAAATGCCGAACGAGAACTGCAAATTTGCCTACCGCAGCAGCATTTTCCAGCAGATGAACGCTGCGATACTCAGCGCCGTATTCCGGCTCCAGCCGGGAGAAAAGGATGCGATATCCGCGAAGATGCGCGAGCTGAACGAGCGCCGCCGTGAAAAACAGCCTCTCGATCTCCCCTCCGCGGGCAGCGCCTTCAAGCGTCCCGAGGGGCACTATGCGGCCGCGCTTATCGAGGAAGTCGGTCTCAAGGGCTATTCCGTCGGCGGGGCACAGGTCTCTGCCAAGCACTCCGGCTTTGTCGTCAACACCGGCGGCGCAACGAGCCACGATGTCTACGACCTGATGATGCATGTGCGCAATACCGTCTACAAGGAACGCGGAGTGTTCCTCGAGCCGGAAATAATCATCCTGCCGCCCGGGTACGCGCTGGTCGACGACGGCCCCGACCTCAAGCTCAACAGCGTTCAGGTGAACGATATGAGCAGGCCCCCCGTCTCCGACCCTCCTGAGGAGAAATAAAATGGAATTTCTTATAATCACCGGTCTCTCCGGCGCAGGCAAAAGCCGTGCGGCGGATATTCTCGAGGATCTGAATTATTACTGCGTGGACAATATGCCCGTCGCTCTTATGCCGCGCTTTGCGGAGCTGTGCATCGCGACCGGCGGCCGCTATGAAAAGGTCGCCCTTGTGACCGATGTGCGTGAGAAGGACGGCTTCGGTGAACTCCTGAAGACGCTCGACCAACTCAAGGACATGGACTGCGGCTGCCGCATCCTCTATATGGACTGCGATGTCCGCACACTCGTCCGCCGCTATAAGGAGTCACGCCGTCCGCACCCTCTGTCCGCTCCGGGGCTCACCGTCGAGGACGCGATACGCAAGGAAGAGCTGCTGCTTGCCCCGATACGCGAGCGCGCCGACTATACAGTCAACACCTCGAACCTGACCCTCGGCATGCTGCAGAACCGCCTGTTCTCGATATTCGTGCAGGATGGCCGCAAACGCGGCCTCGCGATAACCGTGATGTCATTCGGCTATAAGCACGGCCTCCCGATGGACGCTGACCTTGTATTCGACGCGAGATTTCTGCCCAATCCCTATTATGTCGAGGATCTGCGCCCGATGTGCGGCCTTGACCGCCCGGTGCGCGACTTTGTGTTCGGCTACCAGCAGACACGGCAGTTCATGGAAATGCTTGAAAACATGATAGAATTTCTGCTCCCGCTCTACATTGAGGAGGGCAAGCTCGGGCTGACCATTGCCGTAGGCTGTACCGGCGGACGGCACCGCAGCGTCGCCATAGCTGCCGCGCTCAACGACCATCTGCTCTCCAAGGGGCTGGACTCCACAAATATAAACCGCGATCTGGACAAGTCCTGAGCACGCGGGATAAGTGAGGTAAACGATGTCTTTTTCTTCCGAAGCCAAGGCGGAGCTTTGCCAGCAGCGGCCCGACAGGAAATGCTGTGCACTGGCCGAGAGCTACGGTGTGCTGCTCTACTGCAACACCTTTTCGGCTCAGGAGATCCGCATCATAACCGCAAGCCCGGAGTTTGCCGCAAGGCTGCCGCGGCTGTTCAAGCGCGCCTTCGGGCTCGGCTTCGATACCGCGCCAGGCGAGGGGCAGACCGGGAAGCACAGCTTCAGGATAACCGATCCCGAAAAGCTCCGCCGGATCTTTGACGCCTTCGGCGCGGAGATAGACGGGACGCTGTCCCACCACATAAATTTCGGCGTCATAGAGGACGACTGCTGCCGCGCCTCGTTCATCCGCGGCGCATTTCTGGCCGGCGGCAGCGTGACCGATCCGGAGAAGCGCTATCACCTCGAGCTTGCAACGCCGCATCACAGCGTCAGCCGCGAGGCGTATTCGGTACTGCTGGAGCTGGGCTTCTCACCAAAGGAGACCCAGCGCAGCGGCAACTGGCTTCTGTACTTCAAGCAGGCCGATTTCATCGCAGACTTCTTCACCACTATCGGCGCGCCGGGAACGGCGATGAACGTCATGACCGCAAAGGTCGATAAGGAGATGCGCAATACCATAACCCGCCGCGTCAACTGCGACTCTGCAAATGCAGACAAGGTCGTCGCCGCCGCGCAGGAGCAGATAGACGCGATACGCCGCATCGTGCGTGAATACGGCATCGACGCGCTTCCTGAACCTCTGAAGGACGCGGCGCTGCTGCGCATCGCCAACCCCGAGGCCAGCCTTGCGGATCTTGCGTTGCTGTCCTATCCGCCCGTCACAAAAAGCTGCCTGTCACACAGGCTCAAGAAGATAATGTCGTTCAAGCCGGAGGAATAAGCATGGCTTTCGTTCATCTACATGTGCATACCGAATATTCTCTGCTGGACGGCGCCTGCCGCATCGAAAAGCTGGTGGACAAGGCCAAGTCCCTCGGCCAGACTGCCCTTGCGATAACCGACCACGGCGTGATGTACGGCGCGGTCGCATTCTACAAGGCCTGCAAAGCCGCCGGGATAAAGCCAATAATCGGCTGTGAGGTATATGTCGCCCCGCGCAACCTCTCTGACAAGGAGCACGGTATCGACAACAACTATTCGCATCTCATCCTCCTGTGCAGGAACGAGCAGGGCTACAAAAACCTGTGCTATCTCGTCAGCATGGCTTTTACCGAGGGCTTCTACATCAAGCCCCGCATCGACTGGGCGCTGCTGCATCAGCACGCCGATGGCCTGATATGTCTCTCCGGCTGTCTCGCAGGCGAGATACCGCAGAAAATAATAAGCGGCGATTACGAGGCCGCGAAAGCCAAGGCGCTGGAGCTGCAGGCTCTGTTCGGCAATGATAATTTCTATCTCGAGATACAGGATCACGGCATCCCCGACGAGCGCCGCGCCGCGCAGGGGCTTATCCGCATACACAGCGAGACCGGCATCCCCCTTGCGCTTACGAACGACGCGCATTACATTGAGAAGGCCGACTCCTACTATCAGGATGTGCTCATGTGCATCCAGATGGGCAAGACCGTGGACGATACGAGCCGTATGCGCTTTGAGTCTCAGGAGCTGTATCTCAAGAGCGAGGAGGAGATGCGCAGTCTCTTCCCCGATTGGCAGGAGGCAGCCGACAATACAGTCAGCATCGCCGAGCGATGCAGCTATGATTTTGAGTTCGGCCACTATCACCTGCCGCGCTTCAAGCTGCCGGAGGGTGAAGGCGACAGCTATGAGTATCTGAAAAAGCTCTGCGAACAGGGCTTTGCGGAGCGCTATCCCAACAGTCCCGAGGTGCACAAGCAGCTCGATTATGAGCTCAGTATGATAAATAAGATGGGCTTTGTGGACTATTTTCTGATAGTCTCGGACTTCATCGGCTACGCCAAGCGCAGCGGCATCCCGGTCGGTCCGGGGCGCGGCAGCGCGGCGGGCAGCGTGGTCTCCTACTGCCTGCACATCACCGAGGTCGACCCGATAAAATACAGCCTGTTCTTTGAACGGTTCCTGAACCCCGAACGCGTGTCCATGCCGGATATCGACGTGGACTTCTGCGTCAACCGGCGCGGCGAGGTCATCGACTACGTCAACCGGCTCTACGGCAGCGACCACGTCGCCCAGATAGTCACCTTCGGCACCATGGCCGCACGCGGCGCGATACGCGATGTCGGCCGTGCTCTGTCCGTGAGCTATGCGGAGACGGACGCTGTGGCAAAGCAGGTGCCGTCCGGCCCAGGTGCTTTGAACATCACGCTTGACGAGGCACTGAGCCTGTCAAAGCCGCTCAAGGAGATGTACCAGACCGACCCGACGCTAAAGCACCTGATCGACGTCGCAAAGGCGCTGGAGGGGATGCCGCGGCACGCGTCCACACATGCCGCAGGCGTCGTCATCACCGAGAAGCCGGTATATGAGTACGTACCGCTCTCCACAAACGACGGCAACCCCGTCTGCCAGTACCAGATGACAACGCTTGAAGAGCTTGGGCTTCTCAAGATGGATTTTCTCGGCCTGCGAAATCTCACGGTGCTTGACGACGCGGTCAAGCTCGTGCAGCGCACAAAGCCGGATTTCAGGATAGAGGACGTCCCGGAGGACGACAGGGCGACATATGAAATGCTCGCCGCCGGACGCACAAGCGGCGTGTTCCAGCTTGAAAGCACCGGCATGACCGGCGTCTGCGTCGGGCTCAAGCCAAAGAGCATTGAGGACATTACCGCCCTTATAGCCCTCTACCGCCCCGGCCCGATGGATTCGATACCGCGCTTCCTCGAATGCTCCGTGCACCCGGAGAAGGTCAGCTATAA
Source organism: uncultured Oscillospiraceae bacterium (assembly GCA_934589325.1). Next base: position 8,544 of record CAKTNU010000006.1, read on the forward strand.
GCACGAGCTTCTGCGCCCAATACTCTCCGTTACCTACGGCTGTATCGTGTATCAGGAGCAGGTCATTGAGATATTCCGCCGTCTTGCCGGCTTCTCGCTCGGTCAGGCGGATATGATACGCCGTGCGATGAGCAAGAAAAAGCACAAGGTCATCGACGCAGAGCGTGTGGCATTCATCCACGGCGACCCGAGCCGCAATATTCCCGGAGCCGTCGCAAACGGCGTGCCGGAGAATGTGGCAAACAGCATCTACGACGAAATACTCGACTTTGCAAGCTACGCATTCAACAAGGCGCACGCGGTGAGCTACGCCATTGTCGCATACCGCACAGCCTATATGAAGCGGCACTATCCGCAGCAGTATATGGCCGCGCTGCTGACCTCCGTGCTCGACAGCAGCACCAAGGTCGCCGAATACATCGCCGAGTGCCGGGAGCTCGGCATAAGTTTGCTGCCTCCCGACGTGAACGAGTCCGACGCAAACTTTACCGTTTCGGGTCAGAACATCCGCTTCGGCCTGGTGGCCATCAAGGGTATCGGCTGGGGTGCGATCGAGGAGCTCGTCCGCGAGCGTGAAGAGAACGGCCTGTTCACAAGCTTTGAGGATTTCTGCAGGCGCATGTCCGGCAAGGAGCTGAACCGCCGAGCAGTCGAAAATCTCATCCGTGCAGGCGCGTTCGACAGCATGGGCTGCAAGCGCAAGGCGCTGCTTCAGATAGCCGGAGCCGTTATCGACAGCATCAGTCAGGCCGCACGTGACAATATCGCCGGTCAGTACGATCTCTTCGGCGATTTTGAGCAGCAGAGCGCCGCACCGCAGACCATACCCATGCCGAACGTCGAGGAATTCAGCGCCCGGGACAAAATGACCATGGAGAAGGAGGTTACCGGCCTGTATCTCACCGGCCACCCCATGGACGAATACCGTGACCGTGTGCGCAAGGCCGGCGCGGTGCCGATAGGCGCTATCCTCAGCGACTTTGCCGCCGAGGATGGCCCGCAGCGCTTTGCCGATAACCAGCACGTTACCGTTGCAGGTGTCATCTCCACAATGCGCACACGCACTACGAAGAATAATTCTCTCATGTGCTATGTCCAGCTTGAGGACGACACCGGCACGATGGAGCTGATAGCCTTCCAGAAGGTCATCGACACCTGCGGCTCCCTGCTGAGAGAAAACAACGCCGTCATCGTCCGCGGCCGGATATCTGTGCGCGACGAGAAGGAACCGCAGCTGATGGCGGACTCTCTGTATAACATCTCCGACATGGCCTATATGCCGCAGGAGCGCCGTCCCGCCCCCCGCGATGAGCCGGCGGACAAGGCGCAGAAGCTCTGGGTCAAGCTCCCGTCTCGGGACGATGCGCGCCTGCACAGAATAGAGCTGCTGCTGACGATGTTCCCCGGCGAACAGCAGATGATAATCTTCTGCGCTAAGGAAAATAAGCGTCTCGCCGCACGATGCATTATCCATCGTGCTCTTGTTCAGGAGCTGCGCGAAATGCTGGGTGACGGCAATGTTGTTGTGAAGTAGGCCCCGCCACATTACTTTGAGGACTGATAAATGAAAATTCTTGTTGTTGACGACGAAAAGCTGCTTGTCAAGGGCATAAAATTCAATCTTGAGAACGAGGGCTACACCGTAGATGCCTGCTACGACGGCGAGAGCGCCGTGACCATGGCGCGCAGCGGCGAATACGATCTGATAATCCTCGACCTTATGATGCCGAAGAAGGACGGGCTTGAAGCCTGCCAGGAGATCCGCGGCTTCTCGACGGTGCCGATAATCATGCTCACCGCCCGCAGTGAGGATGCGGACATGCTCATGGGCTTTGAATCCGGAGCGGACGATTATGTCACGAAGCCCTTCAACATTCTCGCGCTCAAGGCACGGGTCCGGGCGCTTCTGCGCCGGGCGTCAATGTCCGCGGCGCAGGAGCCGGAAAAGGCATCCGTCATCACCCGCGGCCATATTAGTATTGACACGGAGCGCCGCAGCGCGTATAAAAACGGTGTAGCCATTGAGCTTACAATGAAGGAATTTGACCTGATAGAATTTCTTATGAAAAACCCCGGCCGCGTTTACAGCCGTGAGAATCTGCTCGACCTCGTATGGGGCTACGATTATCAGGGCGACACCCGAACCGTCGACGTCCACATACGCCGTCTGCGCGAAAAGCTTGAGCTTGACAGCGCACATCCGGAGTACATTGTGACGAAGTGGGGCGTCGGTTATTACTTTGCCGACTGAGGACATGCCATGCACAGCCTGAGAGTCCAGATCTTTTCGTTCATCGCGGCAATACTGCTGATATTGCTGCTGCTGCTGAACACTTACCCGCTGACCTCGTCACGCGACATGGTCTTTGAAGAAAAGCGCAGCGCCATGTCCGGTCAGGCGACGGTCATCGCCTCATCCCTGTCGGGGCTTGACCGGCTGACCAAGGAGAGCGTCGCGGAGGTCCTGCGCATACTCGACATCGGCGGCTATTCCCGCACCGTCGTCACCGATGCCGACGGCCTCGTACTGTACGACGACGGCGGCAGCGTCGACGAGGACACCGACATCAATGAGCTGCTGCTTGCACTGAACGGGAAATGCGTTTTCCGCTCGGTATTCACAAGCAGCGCCTTTGCCAGCAGCTATGCCATGCCCGTTTACGCGCAGGGCGCGGAACTGGGCGCACTGTATATATATGAATACGACGCTGAACGTGCAGAGATAATCGTAAGCATCCAGTCCCGCATCAGGACGATATCGCTCATCATATGCTCCGGCGCCCTGCTCGTGACCGGATTGTTCACGACGCTGCTCCTGCGCCGTATGCGTGAGCTCGTGCGGTCAATAAAAATCGTCGCGAGCGGAGACTACAGCCATCGGCTCGTTACCCGCGGCCGCGACGAGATCACCGATCTGGGCGAAGAGTTCAATCTCCTTACCGAGCGCCTTGATACGACCGAGAAGCAGCGCCGGCGCTTCGTGTCCGACGCGTCGCACGAGCTGAAGACGCCTTTGGCCTCTATACGGCTCCTGTCGGACAGCATCGTCCAGAACGAAAACATCGACGCCGAGACCGTGCGTGAATTTGTCACCGATATCGGCAACGAGGCCGAGCGCCTTCAGCGCACGACCGAGAAGCTGCTCGATCTGTCCCGGCTTGACGACGGTGTCCAGATCGTGCCGGAGCCGGTCGACGTCAAGCAGGTCGCGGTCGACGCTCTGGTGCTGCTGCGGCCGCTTGCCGCCGAGAAAAGCGTCCGGTTACGCTGTGATCTGGCTGACGGCTGCGTAGTTATGGCAACGACGGATGATATGTTCCACATCATATTCAATCTTGTTGAAAATGCAGTAAAATATAATGTCCCCGACGGCAGCGTGACCATGACCCTGCGTCAGACCGACGACACCGTCAGCTTTGAGGTCGCAGACACGGGCATCGGTATTCCCGAGGAGGACAGGCTGAACATTTTCTCCCGTTTCTATCGGGTCGATAAGGCGCGCTCCCGCGAAGCCGGGGGCAGCGGCCTTGGATTAAGTATTGTACACGACGCGGTGGTGCTGCACGGCGGTACCATCACCGTCGGACAAAATAAACCACGCGGATCGAAATTCACAGTCAGCTTTCCGCGTCCTACACCAGAGGAGACAGGTATATGAACAACATCAAAAAAATTCAGGAAAAGCTCATCGAGAAAAATCTCGACGCCGTACTCATCACCGACGAGAAGAACCAGCGCTATGCGACAGGCTTCCCCTTCACCGACGGCGCGGTCGTAGTCGCCCGCTCCGCCGCGTGGCTCATCACCGATTCCCGCTATATAGAGGCCGCGGTAAACACCGCTGCCTGCTGCTGCACTGTGCAGATGTTCGACCGCGAGCACAGCCGCCTTTCGCTGATACAGGCCGCCTTCAAGGAGGCCGGCGTACAGCGCCTCGGTGCCGAGGAGGAGAAGCTGAGCCACGCGGAATATCTCGGCTACGAGAAGGCACTCGGTATGGAGCTGCTGCCCGCGCAGGCTATATTCGCGGAGCTGCGCGCTTCAAAATCCGAGGAGGAGATCAGCTTCATGCGCGAGGCACAGGCCATCAGTGAGAGAGCGCTTGAAGAGGTCCTGCGCATCATCAAGCCCGGCATGACCGAGCGTCAGGTCGCAGCGGAGCTGGTGTACCACATGCTGCTCAACGGCAGCGAGGGCAACTCCTTCGATCCCATTGTCGTCACCGGCAAGAAGACCAGCATGCCGCACGGCGTTCCCGGCGACGAGGTCATACACGAAGGCGATTTCGTCACCATGGATTTCGGCTGCCTCAAGCACGGCTACTGCTCCGATATGACCCGCACTGTCGCTATCGGTCACGCTACCGACGAGATGAAGAACATCTACGGCATAGTTCTTGAAGCACAGCTTGCCGGCATCGCCGCGGCCCGCGCAGGTATCCCCGGCTGCGAGATAGACGGAGCCGCACGCGACGTCATCGCCAAGGCCGGTTACGGCCAGTATTTCGGCCATGGCTTTGGCCACTCCCTCGGCCTTGACATTCACGAGCTTCCCGGCGCAAATCTCTCCGGCAAGGCCATTATGCCGGTAGGCTGCGTCGTCAGCGCAGAGCCGGGGATCTATATTCCGGGCAAATTCGGCGTCCGCATCGAGGATGTCATGATCCTGCGCGAAAACGGCGCCGAGGTCATCACCAAGGCCCCCAAGCAGCTCACCATTCTGTGATTTTGCCGTGTCTTTTGTGAAAAGACTGGAAAAATGCGAAAATACACTTGCCAAAATCGAGGATATATATTAAAATATCTAAGTTAATATATATTTTTTCAAAATTTCTTTGGGAGGTCCCTTTATATGATTACAGCAGGCGATTTCAGAAACGGCGTTACCTTTGAGATGGACGGTCAGGTCATGCAGGTCGTAGAGTTCCAGCATGTCAAGCCCGGCAAGGGCGCGGCTTTCGTCCGCACCAAGATGAAGAACGTCATCACCGGCGCCGTCACCGAAACTTCCTTCAACCCCACCGCGAAGTTCGAGAACGCCACCGTTGACCGTATGGCCATGGAATACAGCTACAACGACGGCAACCTCTATTACTTCATGAATCCCGAGACCTACGAGCTGGAGCCCGTCGACGAGTCCGTTCTGGGCGACAACTTCAAGTTCGTCAAGGAGAACATGGTCTGCACCATTTACTCCTACAAGGGCAAGGTCTTCAACGTTGAGCCTCCCTTCTTCGTAGAGCTCGAGGTCACCGAGACCGATCCGGGCTTTGCCGGCAACACCGCCACCAACGCTACCAAGCCCGCCACTCTCGAGACCGGCGCAGAGATCAAAGTCCCCCTGTTCATCGAGCCGGGCGAGATGATAAAGGTCGATACCCGCACCGGCGAGTATCTGTCCAGAGCATAAGTTTTTGAAAATTCAGGGGAGACTCAGGTCTCCCCTGTTTTTAAACCCTATTAAAAGGAGGTTTTCACATGACTGTTGTTGAAAAGGCCGCATACCTCAAAGGGCTCACCGAGGGGCTCGGCGTAACGCCCGACTCCAAGGAGGGCAAGCTGTGGGCAGCACTGAACGATCTCTTGTCCGATATGGCGCACGAAATAGAGGATCTTCAGGAGAGCAGCCTCGATCTGGCCGACATCATAGATGATATGGGCGAGGATCTGAGCTATCTCGAAGAGCTGACCTGCGATTTGGATACGCCGGATGATATGTGTGATGCCGACTATGACGATGACTACGACGAGGATTATGACGAAGATCCCGGCGAGGACGAGAGCGGCGAAGACGACGAGGAGCTTGAGTACGACGGCATCATCTATGACGTTACCTGCCCCGCCTGCGGCGAGGAGATCAGCTTCGATGAGGAGACTCTCGACAAGGGCTACATCCTCTGCCCCGAATGCGGCGAAAAGCTGGAGTTCGACCTCGGCAGCGATGAGGACAAGAGCGAATAAGTCATGAAGCAATGCATGGATTCCGAGAATCTGCACCGAAGACTGAAAAAGATCATAGGTCAGGTGCAGGCTATCGACCGCATGATAGATGAAGACGTACCGTGCGAGGATGTGCTGGCGCAGATAAATGCCGCCAAGTCCGCACTGCACGGCTGCGGCAAGGTCGTGCTGGAAGGGCACATCAAGCACTGTGTGCGCGACGGCATCGAGCACGGCGACGCAGATAAAACAATAGAGAGCTTCACCAAAGCGGTCGAGCGATTCTCAAACATGGGATGATCTCTCCGGTGCTGCATAAGCAGCACCGTTTTTTTATTTTTTCTCTTGACAGCCTATACCCCTATATGTATAATCCAAATATACCCGGGTGGGTATAGAAAAGAGGTCTGTCATGAAAGTCTTGATGGAAAAGCTCGAAAAACTTTTGGAGCTCGGCGGAACAAAAAAGGATATTGCTCTGCTCGCCGTTTCAGGCGCGGCATTGATATGCAGTCTGATCGGCTTCCAGCCGTTTCCCTTTGATATTTCGTGGGTCGCCATTATCCTGTGCGGCGTCCCGATAATTCTTGAGGCCGTCATCGGCCTCGTCACGGCCTTTGATATAAAGGCCGACGTGCTCGTATCGATGGCGCTCATAGCGTCCGTCTGCATCGGTGAGGACTTCGCCGCGGGTGAGGTCGCCTTTATTATGCAGCTCGGCGGACTGCTCGAGGATCTGACCGTCGCCCGGGCACGGGCGGGAATAGAAAAGCTCGTCCACCTTACACCGCAGACCGCACGCATTATTTCCGCCGGAGAGGAAAAGCTCGTTCCGGCAGAGCAGGTGCGCGTCGGCGATATTCTGCGTGTGCTGCCCGGTGAAACAGTCCCCGTTGACGGCGTGATAACTTCCGGCCAGACCTCGATAAATCAGGCGGTCATGACCGGTGAATCCCTGCCCGTCGACAAGACCGCAGGCGACGAAGTCTCCAGCGGCACGGTCAACCAATTCGGCGCATTTGAGATGCGCGCAGCAAAGGTCGGTGAGGACAGCTCCATCCAGCGCATGATACGTCTCGTGCAGTCGGCCGACGCAGGCAAGGCCAAGATCGTCGGTCTGGCCGACCGCTGGGCGACATGGATAGTTATAATCGCTCTCACTGCCGCGGCCATCACATGGGCCGTCACCGGCCTCATTATCCGCGCCGTGACGATACTCGTCGTGTTCTGCCCCTGCGCACTTGTTCTGGCTACACCGACCGCAATAATGGCCGCCATCGGCAACGCCACAAAGCACGGCTTTCTCATCCGCGAGGGCGACGCGCTCGAGCGGCTGGCAAAGGTCCGTATCGTTGCCTTTGACAAGACCGGCACCCTTACCTACGGCACACCGAAGGTCGTCTGCGCAAAGAGCTCCGCTGCTGATATTGACGACGCAGAGCTGTACCGGCTTGCAGCCTCCGCCGAAAGGCTTTCCGAACACCCTCTCGGCAAGGCGATATGCGCATCCTATCGCCAGAGCAGCGGGGCCGCACCGGATGCAGCCGAAAACTTTCGCATGCTTCCCGGCCGCGGAGTGAGCGCTGAGGTCGGCGGGCGGACTGTGCTCGCCGGGAATGCTGAACTTTTGGCTGAGCATGGCATAAGCTTTATTCCGCCGGATGATGTGTCATCCTATACGGCTCATGGCTGCACGGTGACCTATGTTGCACTCGACGGCCGCTTTGCAGGCTTTATCGCCTTGTCAGACACGCTGCGCGGAGACAGCACCGCCACAATATCCCGCCTCTCGGAGCTGGGTGTACAGCCTGTGCTGCTGACGGGAGACCACCCGAGTGCCGCAAACGCTATTGCAGGTAAGCTCGGCATAACGGATGTACGCGCAGAGTGCCTGCCCGAAGACAAGCTGAAATATATCGACGAATTTCAGTCCTCGGGGAGCGGCGTGTGCATGATAGGCGACGGTATAAACGACGCCCCTGCACTCAAGCGTGCAGAAGTCGGCATTGCGATGGGCGGTGTAGGCAGTGATATTGCCGTAGATGCGGCGGATATCGCGCTGATCGACGACGAGATCCGCGAGTTGCCGCACCTGATAGCCTTGTCTCACCGTATGATGACAACGATAAAGCTGAACATGAGCTTTTCCCTGGCTCTTAACTTCGTTGCCATCGTGCTCGCAATAACCGGTAAGGTCGATCCCGTCATCGGGGCACTTATACATAACGCAGGCTCGGTGCTCGTCATCACCTGCTCGGCACTATTATTGAAATGGAGGAAAAAATCATGGCAGTAAGCATAATAGGACTTGTGATCGGCATACTCGTTCTCGGCGCGGGTATATATTATCTTGTGAAGGAAAAGGACGATAAGGAGTCCCGCATGATATACACCGTCATTTCCGTCATCGGGGCGGTGCTGACCGCCGTCATGACGCTGAGGCTGATACTCATGTGATCCCCGCTGCAGTCCAAACTCCTCCATGACCCGTCATGGAGGAGTTTTTGTCTGTTTTGCGCGGCTTGATAATGCCGCCGTGGTATGATAGAATCAATTAAAACCAAATGCAGAAAAGAGTATTAACCATGTTCAACGGATTTACGCCGGCAGCCGGAGAATTTCTCTGGGAGCTGGCCTTCAACAACGAACGTCCCTGGTTTCTGGAGCACAAAGAGCAGTTTGAGCGCTGCGTCAACGAGCCGTTCAAGGCTCTGGCCGCCGACACGGAGGCACTGATGTGCAGCCGCTTTCCGGAAATGGACTGCCGCCTGCATGTCTCGCGCATATACCGTGACGCACGGCGGCTGTTCGGCCGCGGGCCGTACAAGGATCACATGTGGTTCTCGATAAAGCACGGCAGCATCCTGCTCGAGGGGCCAATGTTCTGGTTTGAGATAGGCGCGTCGGATTACAGCTACGGTATGGGCTTTTACAGCGCCACGCCCGAACAGATGGCCGCGTTCCGCCGCAGCATTGACGCAAACCCCGCACGGCTCACCCGCATCGCCGAGGAGCTGGAGCTCTCCGGCGAGTTCCGGCTCACAGGAGAGGAGTACAAGCGCCCCAAGGGGTATCCTGCTCCTCCTCTTGACCGTTGGTATAACCGCAAGCGCCTCGGCCTAGAGTGCAGCCGCGACCACGATGCCGTGCTGTATTCGCCGCAGCTCCCGGAGATCCTTGCAGACGCATACGCAAAGCTCATGCCGCTTTATGAATATTTCCTAGAATTTTACCGCAGCGCCGAATAGCTCGGCGCCTGACCACAAAAAACGAAAGTGAGAGACGCCGCATGAAAAAGATCCAAACCGAATCCAAGCTAAGCTTTTTTGAAGCGACCAGCATCATAGTCGGCCACGGTGTCGGCGCGGGGATACTTTCCGTGCCGTACCTGGCAGCGCACAACAGTCTGCGCGAGATACTCTGGATAATCGCGCTGGGATATCTGATAAATATCGTGCTGCACCTGATAATCGCAGAGCTGTCGTACAATAATAACGGTGCGCAGTTCGTCAGCTGCTTTGACGCGGAGCTGTTCTCCGGGCGGATCAAGAAGATACTCACATGGCTGACCTTTGCCCTGCTGGGCGTGTCGGTCATCGTAAATGTCAGCGCATTTCTGACCGGTGCGGCCGCAGTGTTCCGCAGCTGGTTCGGCCTGCCGGATATCTGGGGTATGCTGCTGTTTTACATTGTCGGCGCGGGCGTCGTATTCATCGGGATGAAGCTGGTCGGCATATGTGAAAAGATCGCCGTCGGCTCCATGCTCGCGGTCATCGGCATACTGTTCATCGCAACACTGCGCTCGGACATGAGCCCGCTGCCCGGCGGCTGGCACGGCTGGAACAATGTCCTCGCAATGTATGGCATGGTCAGCTTTTCTTTATCGGCCGTTATGTCTACGCCGCAGGTCGTCAAGGGGCTCGAAGGAGACCCGAAGCGTATCCGCGGCAGTATCGCGCTCGGCCTCGCGATAAACGCCGGCATGATACTGCTCATCACGCTCATGACCCTGCTCGGCGCGGGGGCAGACATAAGCGAGGACGGAGCGCTGGTCGACCTTGCGGCACATCTCGGCGGCTGGGTCAGCGTGGTGGGCTACGTGTTCACGCTGCTGGCACTGGCGACCTCCTTCTGGGCAAATACCCTGAATCTTCGCGATATCGTCGGTGAGCAGACCGGCTGGAGCCGCCATATAAGCTGGCTCGCAGCATCGCTGCCCTGCCTGCTGCTTGCATTTTTCGGTCTGTCGAGCTTCGTCGGCTTCACGCGCTTTGCAAGCGTAATCCAGGTCGTCACCGGCCTTGGCATAATCATCGCGTACAATCTCTCTCGCCGCCGCGTCGGAGGCTCCGAGCTTATCGGCGTGTTCGGCTCGCTGCCCTTCCAGATAATCGTCGTTCTGTCGACACTGCTTGCTACTGTCGGCGCAATGCTTCCGGTAACATGACTGCGGTCATCATATTAAGTCAGAGGCCTGATTCCTTATGAAAATCAAAAAAGCTGTGATCCCTCTTGTTCTTCTGTCCTCCGCGGCCTTGGGTGAGGTTTATAAATACGCTTTCTGCCGCCGCGGGTCGAGGATACTCAACCCCATTATGGACAAGAAGTCCCACTCTCCAGATTACTACGTTCACCGCGACAGCGCGGCAAAGGCTCTGCGCGAGGCGCCGCAGCAGCGCTTCACGATACGCTCCGAGCGCGGCGAGCTCCTGCGCGGCTTCTACATTCCCTGCGGTGAGAAGCCCTGCGGCCGCATCGCCTTCCTGATCCACGGCTACCGCTCCGAGCATGCCGAAGCCGCTGGAATGTACCGCGAATATTATAAGAGCCGCGGCGTCGACCTGTTCTGCGTCGATCACACCGCCGCCGGTGAAAGCGAAGGCCGCTTCATCGGCTACGACGTGTTCGAGAGCCGCGACTGCCTGCAATGGCTCGATTTTCTGCATGACCGCTTCGGTACGGATATTCAGGTCATCCTGCACGGCTTCTCAATGGGCGGCGGGACAGTGCTGAGCATGAGCGATTGCTGCCCGCCCTGTGTCCGCTTCATTGTAGACGACTGCGGCTTCTCCGGGCCGATCGATTCTCTGCGCCAGCGTCTGGGGCTGCTGGTGTGGCCCCTCGCGGCAATAAACCGCGTCGTCGCGGGCTATTCTCTGCGCGAGGGCGACGTCAGGCCGCATCTCCGGCGCGCAAAGCTGCCGATACTCTTCGTCCACGGCACCGAAGACCACACCGTGCCTCTCGCAATGGGCAAAGAGCTTTACGATATGTATCATGGTCCGAAGGACTGCCTCTTCGTTGAGGGAGCTCATCACGTTGAGAGTATGCACCGCGCACCCGAGGCATACGCCGCAAAACTGGATGGATTTATTCATAAATATATCGAGGTGGCAAAATGAAACGAGTATATTCCGACAAAGTCATAGACAATATCGTTTCCGCCGAACGCGGGGCAGCAGAGATAATGCTCCACGCGCACAACATCATTACCGAGGACAAGTCCGGGCGGCGCGACGTCGTCACTGAGTACGACCGCCGTGTGCAGGACTATCTAATGCAGCTTTTGCGCGAGTCCGTCCCGGAGGCGAGGTTTTTCTGCGAGGAACAGCGCGAGCATGACAATCTGCACGCACGGCATCTGTTCATCATCGACCCGATAGACGGTACGATGAATTTCGTACACGGCTTTAATCACAGCTGTATATCCGTCGCTTACATGAGCGCGGGCGAGCTGCGGGCAGCGGCCGTATATAACCCCTATGTCGATGAAATGTTCACCGCCGTGAAAGGCGAGGGCGCATATCTCAACGGCCGCCGCATCCGCGTCAGCGACGATCCGCTTGCCGGCGGCATCGTCTGCTTCGGCACCGCACCATACTCCGCCGAGCTGACGGATGAAACCTTCCGTCTTGCGCGGCTCGCGTTCGGCGCAGGGCTGGACGTCCGCCGTCAAGGGTCGGCGGAGCTCGACCTGTGCAGCGTCGCGGCAGGCCGCGCCGGGCTGTACTTCGAGCTTCAGGTCTCGCTGTGGGATTACGCGGCTGGCGCCCTGCTCGTGCGCGAAGCCGGCGGCCTTTGTCAGGATATCCGCGGTGCGGAGCTGCCCTTTGACGGGACCAAGCCATCGATACTCGCCGGAGGCGCGCAGGCCGTGCGCGATTTTCTGCGCCTGACCGGGGCTGAAAAATGACGGAGCTGGACTTCCCGGGGCGCGCTGCGCCCGTATTCTTTGAGCGCGAGACGGACTCTACCAACACACGACTGAAGGCAATGGCGGCTCAGGCCGCCGACGGCACGGTCGTCGCCGCCGGGCGGCAGACCGTCGGCCGCGGAAGACTGGGGCGCAGCTTTGCGTCCCCCGAGGGCGGCGTGTACCTGTCGATCCTTTTCTCTCCCCATTCGGAACCGAGCCGCTGCCTCACCATGACGCCGACCACCGCCGTCGCCGTGTATCAGGCAATACAGCGCGTCTGCGGCGTGAGCCCGGACATAAAATGGCCAAATGACCTGCAGCTCGGCGGCAGGAAGCTCTGCGGCATACTCACGGAGTCTGTCGTCTCCTGCGGCGAAGCTAAGATCGTTGTCGGCATAGGCATAAATCTCAACACCCGCCCGGAGGATCTTCCGCCTGAACTGCGCTCTTCGGCCTGTTCGGTTTTCTCCGTCACCGGGCACATAACTCAGCCGAAACTGCTCATACGCGAGCTGGTCACAAGCCTTGACACGATGTACGCCCGCTGGCTCGGCGACCCGCACTGCGCACTGGACGAGTACCGCTCCGCCTGCATAACGCCCGGCCGCCGTGTGCGGCGCGGCAATATTTGCGGCGAGGCGCTCGGCGTTGACCGCGATTTTGCGCTGCTCGTCAGGCTTGACAGCGGCGAGATCATCCCCGTCACCAGCGGCGAGGTATTGGATGCATGAATCGGTTTTTGTTCATCCCGTCAAATTTGCTAATTTGGCGGGATGATTTTTGTGTATAACACCTGATTTTTAGTGGGTCTGCACGTTGACTTTACTCCGTGCCTGCGTTAAAATATTGTCAGTTCCGGAGGGAACAATAAATAAGCGTAAGATGTGTAGTTTTTCATTTTCAGAAAGGAGAACATCACAATGGCAAACAGAATAATGCTCAATCAGACCTCTTATCACGGCGCAGGCGCGATAAATGAGCTGCCTGCCGAGGTCAAATCCCGCGGCCTTAAGAAGGCTCTCATCTGCTGCGGCCCCACGCTGCTGCGTCATGGCGTTATCGCCCGCGTGACCGACGTAATGGATGCGGCCGGCCTCAGCTACGAGATATATTCCGATATCAAGCCCAACCCGACCATAGAGAATGTTGTAAACGGCGTCGCCGCGTTCAAGGCGGCAGGCGCGGATTACCTCATTGCGATCGGCGGCGGCTCACCGATGGACACCTCCAAAGCCATTGGCATAATCATAAACAACCCTGAATTTGCCGATGTTCGCTCTCTTGAGGGCGTGGCCGACACCAAGAAGCCCTGCGTGCCCATAATAGCGATCCCGACTACCGCCGGCACCGCAGCCGAGGTCACAATAAACTACGTCATCACCGATGTCGAGCGCAAGCGCAAATTCGTCTGCGTTGACCCGCATGATATGCCTGTTGTGGCCATAGTCGACCCCGAGATGATGAGTTCCATGCCCGCCGGCCTGACCGCTTCCACCGGTATGGACGCGCTGACCCACGCGATCGAGGGTTACACCACCAAGGCCGCTTGGGAAATGACCGACATGTTCCATCTTGAGGCCATCAAGCTGATCTCCACCTACCTGCGCGGCGCTGTCAAGGGCACTAAAGAAGGCCGCGAGGGTATGGCACTCGGCCAGTATATAGCCGGTATGGGCTTCTCCAATGTCGGCCTCGGCATTGCGCACTCCATGGCGCACACTCTCGGCGCTGTATATGACACGCCGCATGGCGTTGCCTGCGCAATGATGCTGCCTATCGTCATGGAATACAACGCCGACTGCACCGGCGAGAAATACCGTGAGATAGCCCGCGCCATGGGCGTTAAGGGCGTCGACAGCATGACCCAGGAAGAGTACCGCCAGGCCGCCATAGACGCGGTCAAGCAGCTGTCCAAGGACGTCGGTATCCCCGAGAAGCTCGACGCGCTGAAGGAAGAGGATCTCCCCTTCCTTGCCGAGAGCGCATACGCCGATGCCTGCCGTCCCGGTAATCCCAAGGATACCAATATTGAGGATCTGACCGCGCTGTTCAGAAAGCTGATGTAATAGTATCTGCTATGAATTAAAAAAGCACTGAGAACTTTTTAAGTTCTCAGTGCTTTTTTATCAAAAGTAATATACGACGTATTCCCTGTACTGGTCGACCAATGAGTCAAGGCGGGCGTTCAGCTCATCCTCGACCTCCTGCGGCATCGGATTATTTGAATAATCAATGCCCCGCTCCTCACAGATATCCATCGCGATCCGGTTTCTCATCTTCTGCATGGATATGGTATCGTAGGCCTGCGCACTCAATATATCCAGATAGCCCTCAAAATCGACCCCAAGCCCCTGACAGTACTCGTCCAGTATTGCCTTGCCCTCGGGTATCTCATATGACCTGCGGGTGTTCTCTATGAGCTCCTCCATCTCTGCCTCTGTAGCAGCGACACCGCGCTCTTCGGCAAGCTCTGTGAGTATCTTGCCGCGGATGAGCCGGTCAACTATGTCTTTATCCGTGGTCGTATAGCTGCTGTCAAACATGAACGCGACATTGCGCATATACTCGACCTCGTTCCAGGTTATGACCTCGTCCTTGTATGTCGCAGCAATATTCTCTTCGGGGGCGGTCGGCTCCGCATCGCCGGTGCTCTCATTGTCCATAGCATCACGGAGATATGAACCGGCTTTGTATAAGTCCCCGTTCTCCGCGGCCGGCGCCGAATTGGAAACCGCAAAATATACCGCGCACACGGCTGCAAGGGCTGCGCAGCAGATGATGATAACTTTCTTTTTCATTGCGTCCACCTCATCTTGTCTGAAATGCGCATATTGGCTCTTATTAAGCGCCCCTTATTTACAGATTACACAAGATGAAGTGAGTTGTCAACTTAATTTTGATAAAAGATATTAAATTTCTCTACTCGATATCCACAAACGTTCTGATTTACCGTTCCGCGCTCTTTGCGTCATATGCGCTGACCGCAGCCTCGTAAAATCCGGCGCAGGCCGCGTCATAATATGGGTAAACATAAAATATGCCGAGGATACCGTAGGTAAACGCGGTGAGTATATGCCAGCCTATGAAGCTCAGGCGCAGGCAGAAAAATTTCCAGCGATAGCCCTGCATTATATCCCGCGAATAGCGCATTGCCTCCTTCGCCGAGAGCTGCGGCTTATTTATCAGGATAAACGGCACCATGATATATGAGTACAGCCGCGTCAGGCCATACACCGGCACCAGCAGCCACAGGAAAGTGATGACCCCATGATACAGCCGTCCGGTCATGATGCGCATATAATCCGAGAAGCCGCAGAAGGCGTATTCCGCATGAAGCGGCTGCCCGCGCCACAGTGTCAGCGCTACGGCGGACTCACCGCAGGCAAAAACATTGGTAAAAAACACCTTATACAGCAGGAAGATCAGCAGCGCCTCAAGGTACAATGTCAGGAACGGCAGCAGAT
>CAKTNU010000007.1 GCA_934589325.1 uncultured Oscillospiraceae bacterium
TGAGCATGTGGGCAAATGTCCGCCGCGGCGAGAAGAACAATATCTCCCCGTTCAAAGATAAGGCAAACTTCCAGTTTGACACTTCGCTGCCCTATGAGCTGGCGGTGTTCAACCGCACAGCGACCGAGCTGTTCCGCTCCGTTCCCGAGGGTATCGAGCGCTTTGACGAGCTGCGGCAGGTGCTACCTGCGCTCCAGCTTTTCGGAGACATCGACGAGAAGTACGTTGCAAAGGACTCGCTTATCCGCGAATTTATCGGCGGCGGCATATACGAGTATTAAAAAAATCAAGTACTTTGTCCGAATAAGACAAAGTACTTGATTTTTATATATTATCAGGATATAATATTCAAAAATATCTGCCGCGAAAGAGGACACGATATGTATGAAAATATAGGCGCAGTAATTTCGGCCCGGCGCCGCGAAATGGGGCTGAATCAGGCGGAGCTTGCCGCCGTGCTTGAAAAAATGGGCTTTGAGGTGACGAATCAGGCCGTCTCAAAGTGGGAAAAGGGCGCGACTCTGCCGAACGCAAGACAGTTTCTTGCCATCTGCGATGCACTGGATGTAGAAGATATCAGTGGGCTGTTTTCGGGCTCATCGGACGGTCTTCTTGCGGGGCTTGACCGCGAGGGGCGCAGGCTTGCGCTGGAGTATATCCGGCTCCTGCGCGACAGCGGGCGCTACTCGGACAAGCGGCCGAAGACGGCGGCTGTCGACCGAAGCGCACCTGTGCGCACACTGCCGCTGTATTCACTGGCCGTTTCCGCGGGCACGGGGCAGTTTCTCGACGGCGAGGACTATGTGATGGTCGAGGTCGGGCAGGAGGTGCCGGACGGGTCGAACTTCGGCGTCCGCGTCGCAGGAGACAGTATGGAGCCGGAGTTTCATGACGGGCAGACCGTCTGGGTACGTCAGCAGCGCAGCCTGATGACCGGTGAAATAGGCATTTTCCTCTACGACGGCAGCGCCTACCTCAAGCAGCTCGTTGCGCTCAAGGATTCAATGGCGTTGCACTCGCTGAACCCCGCATATTCCGACATCGTTATATCGCCCGAGCTGCCCCTGCGTGTGCTGGGCAAGGTGCTGAGATAAGTCAGCCGCCGAACAAAACAAGCAGCAGGCCGTATATCACGCTTGCTGATATGCCATAAACGATGACGGGTCCGGCAATGATAAACATCTTGGCCGCAGTACCGGTGATGAAGCCCTCGGTCTTAAATTCCAGCGCCGGGGCGACGACGGAGTTTGCAAAGCCGGTTATCGGCACGAGCGTGCCGGCCCCGGCGAGCTTTGCAATATCGTCATATACGCCGAGCCCGGTCAGCAGTGCCCCGAGAAATACCAGAGTTATGGACGTCGCACTCGCGGCGGCGGTCTTGTCGAGCCCGCAGACGCAGCGGTACAGGTCGCCCGCGAGCTGGCCGAGGCAGCAGATAAAGCCGCCGATCAGAAAGGCGAACAGCATATTTTTCAGTATCGGCGAGCGCGGGGCATGCCGGTCAGCGTATTTTTTGTATTCTTCGTTGGTCATAAAAATCTCCCCTTTACTGCGTATTTTTTGCAGTTGAGGGGAGATTTATTCTGAAACTTATTTGATTTCGGGCAGCGAGGCCGCGACAGCAGATTGGCCGACTCTGCGGAAATATTCGTCCGGCAGCGCGAGGCGGAGTCTGTCCGCAAGCTCGGGGTACTCGCTGTGCAGGACATTCTCACAGGCCGAGATTATCAGGTCGCCGCCCTTGCCCGACATTACGCGGCCGAGCAGCAGTACACTGCGGCAGCCGTACAGACTTTCGTAATACGCCAGCGTGTGCGCCAGATAAACGCCGATACTGCGGTAGACCGCGGCGGCGCGCTCGTCGCCCTCGTCCATTAGCTTCTGCACGGCCTTGAGCTTCTCTGCCGGAGACAGTGCCTCGTCCAGCTCTATACCGGCGCGGGGCGCCAGCTTGTTCACGCCGTCCTGCGAGAAATATTTCACGCCGCAGCCGATATCACCGCTCCACTCGTCGCGCATTGCAGCGGGATTTGCGTCGACGGGGACAAAGGCCAGCTCGTTTAGCCAACCGGTTATGCGCCCCTCGGCATCGACGAAGCCTGCGGCCTCGCTGGTGCCCATTGCTATGCCGAGCACCCTGTTCTCTTTGAGGCTCATGGCTCCGGCCAGCGCGGTGACGTCTCCGTCATTCACGACGCAGAAGGGGATTCCGCCGAAGGTGTCGGTTATGGCGCGGATGTAGATATCCTTGACCTTCGCGTCAAATTCGTCCTTCGGCACCTTAAGGAACAGCGATGCGCTCATCGTTCGGTTATTTATATATATGCCCGCCGACGAGACACCGACTGCGTCCACACGCGGCATATGCGCCGCCGCGGATCTCAATGCGGCAACTATGCCGTTGTAATGGTACTCGGGGCCGGAATTTGTTTTTGGGAACCAGACGACTTCTTCGGAGTACACGGCCTCTCCATCTATTACGGCAGATACTTTACGGTCGCTCCCGCCCGCGTCAAAACCGATACGGCAGCCG
This sequence comes from uncultured Oscillospiraceae bacterium, assembly GCA_934589325.1. Next base: position 2,534 of record CAKTNU010000007.1, read on the forward strand.
TCCGTGTGGCCGCCGATGGCCTTGGGCGAGTCCTTGGCGGCGGGCAGCACGTCGACAGAAACGACCTCGAACGGCCTTTCAAAGACATTGGCCATGTAATCCCAGTCAAATTCCTGCTTTCCGCCGGCGCAATATATCGAACGCAGGTAGTTATATATATCCCCGTCACCGCGTACAAAGATCCTATAGCCGCCCTTCATCCACAGCAGGGTCTTGACGAGCCGGTCAATGTAATAGCGGTTGGCCTCGCGCATTTCGGGCGTGCCGTGGATATACGTTTCGACCGAGGCCATCTCGCCGTTTGCGCGCTCAAGCGCAATGCCGACGGGCTTTGCTGCACTGCGGAGAAAAGCGGAGTTGTATTTATACAAGGGGATGAAACCGGGGTCAAGCTCGGGCAAATTTTTAATATCGATGTCTATTCCGAGAAATTTCATGCGCCGCACCTCCGAAAACATGTCTGTATATATTATATCATGCCACGTCAAAAATTCATTGCTTGATCATGGCTATTATATCATGTGCTTGTGCATGTGTCATGCAAATTATTGCATTGCGCAAAGCGGCCGGCGGTGTTATAATAACAATAAAGTTGAATTGAACGGAGATGCACGAATGGATCATACTTCCTGCTGAATATCAAGGCGCCGGAACATAGTGCCGGGGCGCAGAACTGCCGCCCTGTGCTTTGCCGCGCCTTTTCGCAGGAAAGTACATCGGCGTATCCGATATTGATACAGCGGCGGGCCGCGCCCGGAAACGGGTCATAGGCCGTGCCATATCAAAATTTCGGCTGCGGGACTTTCCTGCGGCCGAAATTTCTATTTGGTATGGAGGGCGCAGAATGTCGCTTATTGATATAAAAAATCTCAGCTTTGCCTATGATGGCAGCACGGAAAAGGTCTTTGATAATGTCAGCTTTCAGATAGACAGCGATTGGCGGCTCGGCCTTGTAGGACGCAACGGCCGCGGCAAGACGACGCTTCTGAAAATACTTATGGGCAAGCTCGAGTATTCGGGCAGTGTCACAGCAAACGTGGATTTTGATTATTTTCCGCTGGAGGCTGAGGATGCCTCTCTTCCGGCGCTTGAGGCGCTCGGCTGCACCGACGTGGAGGAGTGGCGTCTGCGGCGTGAAATGTCGCTGCTGGGGCTGGACGATCCGCTGCTCGAGAGGGAGTTCCGCACGCTTTCCGGCGGCGAGCGGACAAAAATACAGCTGGCCGCGATGTTTGCAAAGGAAGATGGATTCATGCTCATCGACGAGCCGACCAACCATCTTGACGAGGCCGGACGCAGACAGGTATCGCGCTATCTGCGGCGCAAGAGGGGCTTTATCCTCGTCTCGCACGACAGAGCATTTCTTGACGGCTGTGTGGACCATATCCTTTCGATAAACCGAGCGGATATCGAGGTGTGCCGCGGCAGCTTTTCTGCATGGCTTGAAAACAAGGAGCGGCGCGATATGTATGAGCTGGCGGAAAATGACCGGCTGAAAAAAGAGATAAGCCGCCTTGAGGCGGCCTCACGCGAAAAAACACAGTGGGCGGAGCGTGCCGAACGCGCAAAGATCGGCTTTGATCCGACCAAGACAGAGAAAAGTATGGGACGCCGGGCATATGAGGGCGCAAAAAGTAAGAAGTCGATGAAGCGTGCCAAGGCGATAGACCGGAGGATACAGGATGGCATCGCGCAGAAATCGGCGCTGCTGAAGAATATCGAGACCGCGGACGAGCTGAAGCTGAGCCCGATGGAACACAGCTCCGAACGACTGCTGGAGCTGAGAGCCATCACGATAGATTACGGCTCCGGCCCCATCGCGCTGCCGCTGGATCTTGAGCTGCGGCAGGGACAGCGTATCGCCCTGCGCGGCGGGAACGGCTGCGGGAAGTCAAGTGTCCTCCGCCTGATAGTGGGAGAAGACATCCCGCATGGCGGAACGATATGGCGCGCCGGCGGACTGAAGATATCATATGTACCGCAGAACAGCTCGTTCCTGCGCGGGGATCTGCGCAGCTTTGCACGCGAGCGCGGTATAGACGAGAGCAGATTCAAGACCATACTGTGCAAGCTCGGAATAACGCGGGAGCATTTTGCGCGCAGCATGGCCGGATTCAGCGCCGGGCAGCGCAAGAAGGTGCTGATAGCGGCGAGCCTCTGCGAGCAGGCACATCTGTATATCTGGGATGAGCCGCTGAACTATATCGACATCCAGTCGCGTATGCAGATAGAGGAGCTGCTGCTGCGCATCGCGCCGACGATGATATTCGTCGAGCACGACCATGCCTTCTGCACCCGCATCGCGACCGACAGCCTGTACATGGATGCGCCGGAATGTTGAAAACATTCATCGGCTCTTGCAATACTGCACCATGCAATGATATAATACGGACAAGGGAATGAAGTTCTCCCGCAGGGTGACCTGAAAATGTTGAAAAACTGATGACTTCTGCTTTTCCGGCAGAAGTCATTTTATTTGGGAGGCATATATGCTGAATTGTCTCATAGTAGGGGCAGGCGGTTTTATAGGGGCAGTGCTGCGGTATCTCATGTCACAGCTGCCGCTCGATAAAAGCGGCGTATTCCCGGTAAATACGCTGCTGATAAATGTGCTGGGGGCCTTTGTGATAGGCACCGTTACGGCAGTTGGCGCAAAGAATACCGGCCTTGACCCGCATCTGACACTGCTGCTCAAGACCGGTATCTGCGGCGGCTTCACTACATTTTCGACCTTTGCGCTGGAATCCGCGTCCCTGCTTCAAAGCGGCCGGCTGACCATCTCGGCAGTGTATATGCTCTTGAGCGTGACACTATGCGTTGCCGCAGTATTTCTCGCCGGAGCGCTTTTCGACTGATGCATGCGAATACCCGCCCCGTCATGCCGACATATTATCTTTTACAAAGCCGGGCGGAAATGATATAATAAATATAACTTTTTTTCACAGAGGTCAGCGCTCATGTATAAACCATTGGCAGATGAAATACGTCCCGACAGTCTGGATGATGTGGTCGGGCAGAAGCATATACTCGGTCAGGGCGGTATGCTGCGCCGCATCGTTGAGAGCGGGCAGATACCGAATATGATTTTCTACGGACCGTCCGGCACGGGAAAGACGACGGTCGCCCGTATAATCGCCCGGCGTACCAACCGCAGTCTGCGTAAGCTGAACGCTACGACTGCCGGCATTGCAGATATAAAGCAGATAATCGCGGAGCTGGACACCATGCTGACTCCCGGCGGTGTGCTGCTGTATCTCGACGAGATACAGTATTTCAATAAAAAGCAGCAGCAGTCGCTGCTGGAATTTATTGAGGACGGCCGCATCACACTTATCGCCTCGACGACTGAAAACCCGTATTTCTGCGTGTTCAACGCTATCCTGAGCCGGTCAACGGTATTTGAGTTCAAGCCTGTCAGCGCCCGCGATGTTGAGAGCGCGGTACTGCGGGCGGTGGATATCATGAATACCCGGCGGGATACGCCGCTGGAGCTTGCCGACGGCGTCGTGCGGCATATATCGGCCTCCTGCGGAGGCGATGTGCGTAAGGCGATGAACTCGGTGGAGCTGCTGTTTTCGGCCTCCGCGGGCGGAGTAATAACGCTGGATGATGCAAAGGCGGTCACCCAGCGAAGCGCCATGCGCTACGACCGCGACGGCGACGACCACTACGATATCCTCTCCGCGCTCATGAAGTCCCTCCGCGGCTCGGATCCGGACGCCGCGATGCACTATTTGGCGCGGCTCCTGGAGGTGGGTGACCTTATAGGTGCGTGCAGGCGCATACTGTGCTCGGCAAGTGAGGACGTCGGGCTCGCCTATCCGCAGGCCGTGCCCATCGTCAAGGCATGTGTCGATTCCGCACTCCAGCTCGGTCTGCCGGAGGCAAAGCTGCCGCTGGCCGAGGCCTGCCTGCTGCTGGCTACCGCGCCGAAATCCAACACGGCCTGCGCCGCGATAGACCGCGCCATGGCTGACGTCCGCGCCGGGCGCACTGGCAGCATACCGCGTGAGCTTCAGAACGTCCATGCCGACGGAACGGGCTTTGAGCGGGAGCAGGGCTATAAATACCCGCATAGCTATCCCGGCCACTGGGTGCGCCAGCAGTATCTTCCCGATGAGCTGAAAAATGCCCGCTACTATGAGTACGGCGACAATAAGACCGAGCAGGCCGCCAGACGCTACTGGGAGGATATAAAAAAGAATTAAGAAATCCAAATTCGCCCCGTTTCACGCAATATACAGTGTATGCTCACATCATGAAGCCAATATAGCCGCAATATAAGGAGGTTTTGTGATGCAGGCATTGAGAAGCCAGACCGCGCTCAGACGCGGCGGCATAGTATATCTGCGGACGGACGAGATAACGCCGAACCCAGTCCAGCCGCGAAAAAGATTTGATGAGGAATCGCTGGAGGAACTGTCGGGCAGCATAAAGAGCTACGGGATCCTGAATCCGCTGACCGTGCGCCTGCGCTGCGGCAAATATGAGCTCGTGGCGGGGGAGCGGCGTCTGCGCGCCGCAAAGCTTGCGGGGCTGGAGGAGGTCCCGTGCATATTGATCGACGTTAACATGGAGGACGCGAGCCTTATCGCGCTGGTCGAAAATCTGCAGCGGCGAGACCTTGATTTTATTGAAGAAGCGCTGGGTATCAGCCAGCTCATCCGGATGTTCGGTATGAGTCAGGAGGAGGCGGCGCGGCGCATCGGCAAATCGCAGTCTGCGGTGGCGAACAAGCTGCGGCTGCTGAAGCTGCCGACGGATGTGCTGGAATCACTGCGTCAGAACGGACTGACCGAGAGACACGGGCGCGCATTGCTGCGGCTGCAGAGTCCGGTCGCGCAGAGGGCGGCGCTGGAATACATCGTTGACAACGGCCTGACCGTTGCGGCAACGGATGCGTACATAGATACGCTGCTCTCGGAGCCCGATCAGCCGGCGGAAGAGACTGGACCGGAGGACAAGCCGGAGAAGCGGCGTACCTTCGTGCTCAAGGATGTTCGCGTTTTTCTCAACACCCTCACGCGCAGCATCGACCTGATGAAGCAGGGCGGCATAGATGCCGGAGTCCAGCGCGAGGAGACGGACGATTCGCTGATACTGACGATATCCATCCCCAAAGCCCGACAGCCTGTGCAGAACGGATAAAAATTTTGATTAATAGGACAAATCACCGCCTTCGTATAGTTTACAAAGGCGGTGATTTCTATGATAAGCTATTTTTCGGAGCTGCGGTATAAGGAAGTAATAGACGTAAACAGCGGCTTCCGGCTGGGCTATGCCTGCGACATGGAGTTTGACGACGCAGAGGGGCGCATCGTCTCGATGGTCACGCCCGGACGGGCAAAATTTTTCGGCCTGCTTGGGCGTGAGGATGACTATGTCCTCCCGTGGCAGAGCATAGTCAGGATAGGCAGCGATATAATACTCGTGGACTGCAAGGGTGAGGTCTCCCGCCGTAAACGGCGCAGGCGCAGCCTGTTCTGATAATTTCTGTTGGCAAACCGGCGCTTTTGCGATATACTAATAAAATAAAGCATATTCAAAGGAAAATACAAATGGAAAATACTGATGTAAAAAGAGAACGTGCGGTGCTGGCGGGGCTTTCCGCGGCGAGCATGGACGAGAGCGAGCGTTCCACCGAGATATCCATGGAGGAGCTGGCCGCGCTTGTTGACACGGCCGGGGGCGATACTGTCGCCATGATAATGCAGAACCGCCCCACGCCGGATCCGCGCAGCTTCATCGGCGACGGCAAGGTACAGGAGATGAAGGAGCTCATCTCCATGAACGACTGCGACCTCGCGGTGTTTGACAACGAGCTTACGCCCTCTCAGATGAGGGTGCTGTCCGAGGAGCTCGGCGTCAAGGTACTTGACCGCTCCGGACTGATACTCGATATTTTCGCCCAGCGCGCACAGACCCGCGAAGGTCAGCTTCAGGTAGAGCTTGCACAGTATAAATACCTTCTGCCGCGTCTGACCGGTATGTGGACGCACCTTGTGCGCCAGACCGCTTCGGGCGGCTCATCGCCCATCGGCACCCGCGGCCCCGGCGAGACACAGCTTGAGACCGACCGCCGCCATATCCGGCGCAAGATACAGAAGCTCGAGGAGGAGCTGGCCGCGGTGCGCAAGGTCAGGAGCACCCAGCGCCGCCGCCGCGAGAAAAACGATATGCCTGTCGTTGCGCTTGTCGGCTACACGAATGCCGGAAAGTCGACGCTACTGAACTGCCTGACCGGGTCGGACATCCCGGCAAACGACCGGCTTTTTGATACGCTGGACACTACGACGCGCCGTCTCCGCCTCGACGAGACGCAGGAGGTGCTGCTGTCCGACACGGTCGGCTTCATACGCAAGCTCCCGACGCATCTCATCGAAGCGTTCAAGGCGACTCTGGAGGAGCTTAGCTACGCAGATGTGCTGCTCCATGTCATAGATATTTCAAATCCGGAGTGGGAGGCGCAGGCCCGAGTCGTGGACGGGCTCATTGCCCAGCTTGGCGCGAGTGAGACTCCGTGTCTGCGTATTTTCAACAAGTGTGATGCATATATCGGGATCCTGCCGCACGGAGACGACATCGTGTGCATCTCGGCAAAAAGCGGCGAGGGCGCGGATGTGCTGATCGATAAGCTGCTGAAGCTGCTTGACCGCGGTAAAAAGCAGGTCAGGCTGGAGATACCGTATTCCGACGCGGGGATCGTCGACCTGCTCAAGCGCGAGACGGCGGTGCTGAACATTGAGTATACGGACACCGGCATCGAGGCCGAGGCCATAGTCACGCCGGACATTCTAGGCCGCGTGAAGAAATATATCCCCGGCTATGTTGAGCCGAAGGAGGACTGGGAATGAGCGGTTTTGAGACCGAGCGGCTCGTGATGCGGCCGTGGCGTGAGAATGATGCCGAAGCTCTGTATAAATACGCGAGCGACCCCGAGGTCGGCCCCGCAGCAGGCTGGCCCGTGCATACGAGCGTTGAGGACAGTCTGCGCGTCCTGCGCGAGGTGCTGATAAAGGACAAGACGTGGGCAGTGACGATAAAACTCTGCGATGAGCCGGTCGGCAGCATCGGCGCGTTCCCGACGGACGCCCCCGGCGCAGATGGCGAACCGGAGATAGGCTATTGGATAGGCCGCCCATTTTGGGGAAACGGCTATATTCCCGAAGCTGTCCGCACGCTGATCAGCCGATGCTTTGACGAGGGCGCGGAGAACGTCTGGTGCTCGCATTTTGCGGGGAACGATAAGTCGCGCCGGGTCATCGAAAAATGCGGCTTCAGGTATATGCTGACCCAGCCGTGGCAGCCGACGGCGGAGGACAAGCGTGACGCTCTTTATTATAAGATAACTCGCGAGGAGTGGGAGCATGACTGAATACTGTGTCCCTACTGCACCGGGCGAGGCGAGCTTTGTTGAGAAGCGCTCCGAGTTTCTGGGGCATGTGCGTCCTGTTGGCAGCGAGGACGAGGCAAGGGCTTTCATCGCTGAGATGAAGAAAAAATATTACGACGCCCGGCATAACTGCTGGTGCTACATAATCAAGGACGGCCCGGAGCGCTATTCGGACGATGGTGAGCCGCAGGGCACGGCGGGTATTCCGATGCTCGAGGTGTTCAGGCGCGAGGGTGTGTACAACGTCGTCTGTGTAGTGACGCGCTATTTCGGCGGAATACTCCTCGGCGCGGGTGGGCTCCTGCGGGCATACACCAAGAGCGCAAAGGACGCGCTGGATGCCGCGGGGATATCCGTTGTGCGTCGCTGGGTGGAGACGGAGCTTGACTGCTCATATGCCGCGGCAGAGAAGCTGAAGCAGGAGATAACGGCCTTCGGCGGCATTACGTCGTCGCTCGACTATGCCGCGGCAGTCACAATACACGCCTTTGTTCCCGAGGAGATGGCGGAGGACTTCAAGGCGCGGATATTTGACGTCAGTGCGGGCGGAGTAGAGGTACGCGTCACGGGAGAAGATTTTCGCGCCGTGCCGCGTGGCTGAAATCTGAATTTTAATTATGTTGAATACTTTGCGCCTTTCTGCTATAATTCTCATATAAAGCCAATGCGAGGAGATAGAAATGGCTCTGAATCAGGAATACTTTGACGCCATCAGCATCGACGTCGTCAAGAAAAAATATTATAATGCAAACAAGGTCAACGCCGTGCTGGAGGATATACGCGGGCAGGCGCTCCGGCTGGAGGAGGAGAACCGCAGTCTGCGGGAGCAGCTGGAAGCACTCAGCAGCCGCAAGGAAGAGATAGGAGACGCGATACTTTCGGCCAAGACGGTGTCGCAGCAGATAATCTCCGATGCCTGCGCCCAGAGCGAGCGGATGCTTGAGGAAAGCCGTGAGAAGGCAGGCGGCATAGTTGCCGCCGCGCAGGAGCGCAAGCGGCAGATACTTGCCGAGGCCGCCGAGCGGCAGGAGTATTGTGTGCGGCAGGCGGAGAAGATGTATTCCGGCCTGCGTGAGCGTCAGCTGGAGATAATCGAAACACTGGACGACGATTGGCAGAGCTTTCTCTGCGGATTGATGGATGGAGACTCCGAGGGACCGAGCGAAGAGGAGCTTTCCAAAAAGGTCGGCGCGATAGCCCGCGAGATGGCGGAGATAGACGAATAAGAAAAAGCTGTGAGATCCATTCAGGATCTCACAGCTTTTATTTTTTCCAGGTCGTCGGGGCGAAGAGCACAAGTATCGGGTATAGCTCGAGTCTGCCGAGCAGCATGATAACGGCAAGCACCATTTTCACCGGCATTGAAAATACGTCGAAGCAGCCGCCCGGCCCGATCTGCCCCATACCGGGGCCGATATTGGATATGCAGGCCAAAGACGCGGTGAAGTTTGTCGTCAAATCGTAGCCGTCAAGCGAGACTGCGAGAGCGCCGGCGATTATTATCAGAACATAAATAAGAAAATATGTATATACCGCCTTGAGAGTACCGCTCTCCACACGGCTGCCGTCAAGCTGGATGCGCGTAACACGGCGCGGGTGTATCATTCTGCGTACATCCGATGCGGCGGATTTGACCAGCATGATAAAGCGGGACGCCTTGAGCCCGCCGCCTGTGCTGCCCGCACAGGCACCGACAAACATCAGAAACAGCAGTATCCCCTGCGAAAACTGCGGCCAGAGAGTGTAGTCCTCGGTGCTGAAGCTCGCCGTGCTGACCATATTTGATACGGAGAAGAACGCGTGGCGCAGTGCCTCACCCTTGCCGAAGCTGCCGCGCAGATCAAAAGCCACAAGCAGCGTCGCCGCCGCGATGGAAATGAAAAAATAGCGCAGCTCCTCACTCTTCAGGAGGGTCTTTACGCGGCCGATGAGCAGCAGATAGTGCAGATTGAAGTTTATGCTGTATATTATCAGCGATATGGAGACAACAAGCTCAATGTAGAGACTGTTGAAAACTCCTACGCTCTGAGTAGAGGTAGAGAAGCCGCCGGTGCCGGCGATGGCGAAGGAATGGAGCAGCGCGTCGTAGAAATCCATGCCGCCGAGCATCAGCAATACAGTGTCAGCCGCGGTCAGGCAAATGTAGATGACATAGAGTATCAGCGCAGTCTGTCGGGCACGCGGGACGAGCTTGCCGACCGTAGGCCCCGGAAATTCGGCGCGCATTATGTGCATCGAGTGGTCGCCGCACATCGGCATCACCGCCATCATAAACACCAGCACGCCCATGCCGCCTATCCACTGCGTGAACATGCGCCAGAACATACAGCTGCGGCTCAAGACCTCGACCTGGGGCAGTATCGTCGCGCCGGTGGTCGTGAAGCCGGAGACCGTCTCAAACACGGCGTCGAGATAATTCGGTATGTCTCCGCTTATGACGAAGGGCAGCGCCCCGAGCAGCGACATGGATATCCACACGAGCCCGACCGTGACAAAGCCGTCCCGGGCATAGAAATCCTGTGTCCTCGGGCGGAGGCGTGACAGCGCCAGCCCCACCGCGCCGGTGATGAGTATGCTTATGACAAAATGCGTCACGCGCTCGCCGCAGCACAGCCCGGCTATGAGCGGCAGGAGCATGAGCGCGGCGAGTATCGTCAGCACAAAGCCCACGGTACGCAGTATCATCCTGTAATTCATCCGCGTTTATCCTCGGCTTATATGTATTTTGCGAGAAAATGCGTGGAATCAGTGTGATCAGCTCCGCTTCCAGACGGAAGGAAAGAACAGCACGAGTATCGGGTATATCTCAAGCCGGCCGATGAGCATGAGCAGCGACATCAGCAGCTTTGAAAAGTCCGAGAATATCGAAAAGTTCCCGGCAGGGCCGATCAGCCCGAGGCCGGGGCCCATATTCGACAGGCAGGTGAGCGCGGCGGTGAAATTCGTCGCAGTGTCGAAGCCGTCCAGAGATATCAGCAGCGTGCCGAGCAGGAGGATCAGCATGTAAAGCGAAAAGTACGAAAATACTGCCCGTACACCCGCCGGATCGACGCGCTGTCCCTCGAGCTGTACGCGATTGACGCGCCGCGGCCATATCATATGCCGAAGGTCGGCAAAGGCTGCACGGAGCAGCAGCATCACGCGGGACAGCTTGAGCCCGCCGCCCGTACTTCCGGCGCAGGCGCCGATGAACATGATAATTACCAGCAGCCACTGCGAAAACTGCGGCCACTGCGTGAAATCCGCCGTGCCGAAGCCGGTACTGCTGACGAGCGAGGCAACGGTGAATGACGAATAGCGCAGAGCCTCGGCAAAGCTGCCGTACTGCTCCGATATGTTCCAGGCGATGCTCAGCATCGAGAAGGCAACTATCGCCGCGAAGCAGCGCAGCTCCTGGTTTTTCAGCACGTCACGCACACGGCCGAGCAGAAGCAGGAAGTAGAGATTGAAGTTTACAGAGAACAGCAGCATGAAAACGCTGATGACGATCTCGATATACAGGCTGTCAAAGGCCGCGATGCTGGCACCCCGGGTAGAGAAGCCGCCGGTACCGGCGGTGGCAAAGGCGTGGAGCAAAGCGTCATAAAAGCTCATGCCACCGCAGAGCAGGAAAACGGTCTCTATAGCGGTAAGACCCATATATATCATATAAAGTATCGCCGCTGTTTTCCGGGCGCGTGGGACGAGCTTGCCGACAATGGGTCCCGGCACCTCGGCGCGCATGATGTGCATCGAGTGCTCACCGCTCATCGGCAGCACCGCCATGATGAATACCAGCACTCCCATGCCGCCTATCCAGTGCGTAAACATGCGCCAGAACATGCAGCCGCGGCTCATGCTCTCGACGTCGGTCAGCAGTGTGGAGCCGGTGGTCGTGAAGCCGGAGACGGTCTCAAACAGTGCGTCGATATAGTGCGGGATGTCTCCGCTTATGACAAAGGGCAGCGCCCCGAGCAGCGACATGAGTATCCATGAGAGGCCGACCGCCGTGAAGCCCTCGCGGGCGTAAATATCACGGGTCTTCGGCTTGAAGCACATGAATATGCCGCCGACTGCCGCGGTCAGCGCAATAGTGATGATGAAGCTGAGCACGTTTTCGCCGTAGCACAGTCCGGCGATGAGCGGGAGCAGCATCAGTGCCGCAAGTATCAGCAGCACCATGCCGAGTATGCGTGCGATCATTCTATAGTTCATGGTTTATTTCTCAACAATGCCGTCGATGGTCTTGAGCTTGCCGGCGGCGGAGACGATTATCGCGTGGTCGCCAGCGCAAATAGTAGTTTCGCCGTCGGGGATGATGCTGTCGTTGCCGCGTATCACGGCGCAGATCAGCACGTTCGGTTTGAGCTTCAGCGTCTTGAGCGGTATGCCTATGCAGGCCGCGCCCTCCGTCACGCGGAACTCCAGCGCCTCGACCTTGCCGTCGGCAAGACGGTACAGCGTTTCCATGCTGCTGCCCATCGAATCGTGCATGGCGCGGACATAGCGGGCAAGCTGCTGGGCGACGAGCTCCTTCGGCGTGACGATGCAGTCGAGGTCGGAGCTTTCGAGTATCTCCGTGAAGTGCTCACGGTTGACCTTGGTGACGATGCTGCCGACAGCGCGTTTTTTCGCGTAGAGCGAGGTGATTATGTTGTCGCCGTCGTCGCCGGTCAGGGCGACGAAAGCGTCCGTTGTGCGGATGCCCTCCTCCAGCAGGACCTCGCTGCGCGTCGCGTCGCCGCAGACGATGTTTGCGCCCGGCAGGATGTCGCACAGCTGTTCGCAGCGCTCCGGACTGCGGTCGATTACCGACACTCCGATGCCGCTCTCCTGAAGAAGGCGCGTCAGATATACGGCGATGCGGCTGCCGCCCATTATCATGACGTTGCGCACCGGCTTTTTGTATTGTCCCATGGCCATGAAGAACTTGCGCAGCTCCCTGGTCGCACCGGTGATGCTGAGCCGGTCACCCGCGTGGAGCGTGAAATTGCCGTTCGGTATGATGGCCTCGCCGCCGCGCTCGACTACGCTGACCAAGACCTTTGCCCCGCATGCGGAGCCGAGGTTTTTAAGCTGCATCCCGTCGAGCTTGCCCTGTTCGCGGACACGGTGCTCCACTATCTCGACGCTGCCCTTTGAGAAGGTGTCGACCCGGGCGGCACTCGGGAAGCGCAGTATGCGGGCGATCTCCTTTGCGCACTCATATTCGGGATTTATGGTTATGGACAGGCCGAGGACCTCGCGGAGAAATTCCGTCTGGCGCAGGTATTCGGTGTCTCTGATGCGGGCTATGACATGCTTTGTGCCCAGCTTGCGGGCGGTAATACCGCAGACCATATTGACCTCGTCCTGCTGGGTCGCGGCCATGAGCAGGTCCGCCTCGGCTGCGCCGGCACCCAGCAGTGTCTCGTGATTTGTGGCACTGCCCTCGACGCATATTACGTCGAGCTCGTTCGAGAGATGATTTATGGTTTCGCTGTCGCGGTCGATGACGGTGATGTCGTGCCCCTCCTCGGAGAGTATCTTTGCGACCGAATAGCCGACCTTGCCGGCGCCGACAATGATTATTTTCATACAGCAGCTCCTTTTCTCATAACTAATCTATAATTATACCATTTTCCCGCGTTATGGCAAGAGTTATCTGAGATATGGGCGTGCAGGATAAAAAATCCCGCAGCCGGTGCCTCGGCCGCGGGATATATTGTGCGCACATCCGACAAGCGAAATCATAGCGTGTCGATAAATTCAGGTAAGATGATCAGGTGTTGTTTTGCTTTCTTCTCAGGCTCAGACAGTCCGCTATCATGGCGATAAACTCGCTGTTCGTCGGCTTCCCCTTTATACCGCTGACGGTATAACCGAAGAACTTCTGGAGTACCTCAACGTCGCCGCGGTCCCATGCAACCTCAATAGCGTGGCGTATGGCTCGCTCTACGCGTGACGGCGTCGTGTTGAAACGCTTTGCGACCTCGGGGTATAAAACCTTGGTCACGGCGTTTATCATCTCCATATTGTTTATCGTCAGGATAATGGCCTCGCGCAGATAATGATAGCCCTTTATATGCGCAGGAACGCCTATCTCATGTATTATGTCCGTCACTACCGCCTCAAGATTTACGTCCTGCCGGGTCTGTTGCGGAACGGCGTGGCAGTCATAGCCGGTGGTGAGCTTGGCGATGTCGGCGCCGTAAAGCTGGCGCACCCTCGCAAGCAGTGCAGGTGGGTCACAGGGCTTGGGCATGAAATAGTCGGCGCCAAGAGCCGAGCATGCGGACACAACATTATTGTTCAGAAAGCCCGACAGCACGATGACGTGCGGGTGCGCGCCCGTTTCGGGCAGGCGGCGCAGCACCTCAAGCCCGTCCAGCTTAGTCAGTGCCAGGTCCATGATTATAACGTCCGGCTCAAGCTCCGTCACCATGGCGAGGGCATCAATGCCGTCGTCGGTGGTGGCTACGACCTCCATGTCGTTCTCTGCGGAGATCAGGTTCTTAATAAGTGTACAAAAGTCGTGGTTCGCATCGGCAACAAGTACTTGGATCTTGGTTTCCATAATTTATTATCCTCCCTCTTCCGAAAAACCGGGTAATGCTGTACTTTTAAATTGTGTTTTGCCGCTTGGTCCCTAATAACTTACCATAGTTGACACTTTTAGAACAACAGAATCTTGTCGAATGACGCAGATTTTATGTTGACATAATATTAATAGCTTCCACAAAATACAATAAAAATCGACATAAATAACCAGTTAAAAGAAAGAAGAAATGTCGTATTTTGTCGAAAATTTTAGAAAAAGACTGAAAATAAAATCACGGCTCGCCGTAAAGCAGCTCGAAGGACTCATAATGATCGGCAGTGTAGTAGATCAGCCCGTCGTTTGAGAAAACTATGCGTTCCGCGCCGCGGGAGGACGCTCCGAGCGTGTTGATGTCGCACTCCGTCCAGCTGCGGCCGGACGCGTCGGGAAGGAGCCCTTCGCGGTTGCCGAAGCGGTCACCGCCGATGCACTTGCCGGGCAGATATTTTTCAAGCGAACCGCCCTCCCAGCCCGCGGCGCGGGCTTCGTTCTTGGTCACGAAGTTTGATGGAAGATGCCCGTAGGTCAGGATATACAGTGCGACATCGTCACGGCTCGTATAGCTGCCGTCCTCGTCAAACGTCTGGATATCCTGCGGCTCGGGGGTCGATGCGGTCTGCGTCTGCTGCGCGGGAGAGGCTGCAGGCTGGACGGAGCCAGTGTCCGTGCAGCCGCCGAGTATAGCCAGCATGACGCACAGCATCAGGACAAGCCCAGTGAGTTTGAAAAGTTTTTTAACGTTTTTCATGATAAGCACCTTTCTTCGTATCGATCGGCAGGGGAAATGCGGCCTTGGCGGGAGGGAAAAACGTACCGCTCCGCACCCGTATTGACCGATACCGTTGAAGTTCACATGATTTTAACACTTTTTACACATCAGTGCAATTGTCTTCCAGGCGGAATTATGATAGAATTTAATTTAAGGGAGGAGTTGACCTCATGAAGAAGATCCTGCCGCTTATCTTGGCGGTATTTATGGCGCTCTGCCTCTGCGCATGTGCAGACAGCACGCCGCCGGACGAGCCGGAGGAGACGCAGATAGTAGAGCAGCCGCCGGAGCTTCCGGCGCTTTCGGATCACGAAAGCGCGGAGATGTCGGCCTTTATGAATAAGGGGCGCTCAAGGGTCTATGACGGTGCGCTCTATACCTTCGACTTTGACGCGGAGTATCTGCCCGTGCTTGCAAAATACACGCCCGACGGTGCCAGCGCGGTACTCGTGGACGACTGTGTGCCGGAGTTCCTGAGCGTATGCGGTGAGCGCCTGTACTATATCAACAGCCGCCGAGGTGACGTGCTGGAGAGTGTGGCGCTGGACGGAAGCGACCGGAGGACCATGACCGGCGAGGGCTGCGATTGGATGAGCGTTTATAACGGCGAGATATACTTCCGCGATGCTGACAAAAAATATGTCCATATGCAGCCCGACGGCAGCGGACTTACGACACTGCTCCAGGGACCCTGCTGCTATCCGTATGTATTTGATGGTCATGTCATATATCAGGATGAGCGTGACGAGTGCCTGTACCTTGCAGACATAGTGACCGGAGAGACCCTGCGGCTGAGCTATGTCCCGGCCTATGCGCCGGTGGTGCTCGGCAGCGCACTGTACGCAGCGGAGAAAACCGACGCGGGCTATGGGATATACCGGCTGGATCTTACATCCGGAACGGCGAAGAGCTATGAAAACCATATCCTCGGTTCTGCGGTCGAGCTGTATCTCTGCGAAAATGAATGGAAGCTGAGATATCCGGATACTGACGGAAAGCAATATGTCCTGCTGCTTGAAGCAATAAACGGAGATGCGGGCAGCTGCAGCTATGACGGATACCGCCGGGTCGAATACGTATCGGAGGAATATCTTATAGAATGTGAGTACGAGCCGAACGCCAGAGTCAGAAGATTTGTCGTGACGCAGGCGGACGGGACGGAATACGAATATATGGCCGGAACGGTCAGGGGGATAGATTGATGGACGAAAACACAAAGCGGGAAGATTTCATAAAATTCGAGAACGTCAGAAAGGATTATAAAGCGGGCGAGGTCACTGTGACGGCGCTGCATGACGTCAGCTTTTCGATAGGCCGGGCGGAAATATGCGTCATCGTCGGAGAGTCCGGCGCAGGTAAGACGACGCTGCTGAACATTCTCGGCGGCATGGACAGTCTGAGCGAAGGGCGGGTCACGGTAGACGGCGTCGATGTATCTGGCTTCAATAAGCGGCAGCTCACGGCCTACCGGCGTACCGATGTCGGCTTTGTATTCCAGTTCTATAACCTCATCCCAAACCTCACGGCGCTTGAAAACGTAGAGATAGCCGCCCAACTGAGCAAGGATTCGCTCGATCCGGCAACGGTGCTTGCGGAGGTCGGGCTGAAGGAGCGCAGCGGGAATTTTCCGGCGCAGCTCTCCGGCGGCGAACAGCAGCGCGTCGCAATAGCGCGTGCGCTGGCGAAAAATCCGAAGCTGCTGCTCTGCGACGAGCCGACCGGCGCGCTTGATTATCAGACCGGCAAGGCCATTCTGAAGCTGCTTCAGGATACCTGCCGCAGCAGCGGCATGACGGTCGTGATAATCACGCATAACAAGGCGCTCTGCGCCATGGCTGACCGCGTCGTTCATATCAAGAGCGGCACCGTGCAGTCGGTGGAGATAAATAAAGATGTTACGCCAGTTGAGAACATTGAATGGTAAAAGATGAGTAAATTTACATTAAAAATGCTGTTTCGCAGCATTAAATCGTCGCTTGGACGTTATCTTGCCATACTCGCCATCGTTGCGCTGGGCGTGGGCGTCTTTGCGGGGCTGAAAAGCTCCCAGCCTGCGATGCAGAGCACCGTTGACGCATATATGCGCGATAACCGCATGTACGACTTCCAACTCATGTCCAGCCTGGGCCTGACGGAGAGTGACCGTGCGGCCTTCGCCCAGATCGACGGGGTGGAGTATGCCGAAGGGACATACAGTATCGACGCAATGGCGAGCGCCGGAAGGACCTCGGAGCCGTATAAATTCATGTCGCTTACGGAGAATGTCGCCGTGCCGCTGCTTGTTGCGGGACGTATGCCCGAAAACGCCGGTGAATGTCTTGCCGACGCCGGAGCGTTTTCCGAAAAGGATATAGGCCGGACGGTGTCGCTCGACGCGGATAACGACGCCGACACGCTGGAAATGTTCACCGAGACAGATTTCAAGATAGTCGGCATAGCTAAAACGCCGCGCTACATAAGCAATGACCGCGGCAGTACCTCTCTCGGGTCCGGCAGCATCAAGGGCTTTATCATCCTGCCCGCCGAGGCCTTCAGCAGCGAGGTCTACCATGAAATTCTGATATACTGCGATTTCCCGGGCGAGCTGTTTTCGGATGAGTACAACGCCGCACGAGACCGGCTTGAGCCGCGTCTGCGGCAGCTCCTTAATCGCTGCGGTGCGCGCCGCTATGAGCAGCTCCGTGCGGAGACCGATGAGAAGCTTGCCGACGCACAGCGGGAAATAGACGAGGGATGGGGCGAGTATAACGATAATGCCGCCTCCGCGCTTGATCAGATAAACGACGGGCTTGCCAAGATAGAAGAGGCGGAAGCGGAGATAGAGAAAAACCGCGCCGAGCTTGACGACGCGGAGAAGCAGCTTGAGGACGGGCTTGCAAAAATACCGGAGGCACGGCAGGAGATAGAGAAAAACCGTGCACAGCTCGACGAAAAGCAGCAGGAGATAGACTCTGCCCGTGCCGAGCTATCTGCAGCGGAGACGCAGATAGCACAGCAGGAGGCAGAGCTTGCCACGGCCCGCAGACGGCTGGAGAGCGCTAAGGAGCTGACGACCGCGCCGTACAGGGCGGCAGTCACAAGAATAGAGACCGAGATCGCGGCTGCACAGGCTGCAATAGACGCTCTTGACAGATCGCAGATAGGCTGGCAGCTTACTTTGCAGATACTGCAGTCGAGGCTGGAGCGGCTCAATTCCGAGCTTGCGCAGGCACAGCAGAATCTTGCCGATGCCGAGGCGCGTTACGCCGATCAGGAGGCGCAGCTTGCCGACGGCGAGGCACAGATCGCCGCGGCGAGGGCGGAGCTTGAGGCACACAAGGCGGAGCTTGACGCCGGACAGCAGCAGATAGATGCCGCCCGCGCCGAGCTTGACGCTGCCGAGCAGGAGCTGGACAAGGCGGAGCAGGATGCGGACGAGAACCGCAAAAAGCTGTCCGATGCCAGAGCAGAGTTGGAAGCCGGGGCTGACGAGGTCGCCGCGAACCGCAAGACTCTTGAGGCCGCACGTGATAATGCGCTTGCCGGGCTTGCCGATGCGAGAAAGCAGCTTGAGGACGCACAGGCCAAGCTTGACAAAGCCCGCGCCGAGGCTGACGAGCAGCTGAAGCTCGACCTCTATGTCCTGACACGTGACGAAAACTCCGGCTACGCTACGTTTGAAAACGACGTGACCATCGTAAGCGCTGTTGGGGATGCATTCCCGGTGTTCTTTGCACTTATTGCGGCGCTGGTATGCGTCACGACTATGACCCGCATGATCAACGAGGAGCGCACCCAGATAGGCACACTCAAGGCCATGGGTTATTCATCGGGCGCTATAATGAGCAAATACCTGTGGTATTCCGGCAGCTCCGCGCTCATCGGATGCGTGCTCGGCTTTGCACTGGGCGTGACGGCGATACCGTATATCGTCTGGGTCGCGTATGAGATAATCTACAGCTACACGCAGCTTGAGCTGTATTTCAGCCCCGTGATGTATCTCGGCAGCCTCGGGGTGTCCGTGCTGGGCACGGTATTCGTCACATGGCTTGCCTGCCGGAAAGAGCTTGCCGAAAAGCCGGCGGAGCTCATCCGCCCGAAGGCGCCGAACGGCGGCAGACGAATACTGCTTGAGTATATCAGGCCGCTGTGGAGCCGCCTCTCATTTTTGAGCAAGGTAACGCTGAGAAATGCGTTCCGCTATAGGCAGCGAGTGTGGATGATGCTCATCGGCATCGGCGGCTGTACGGCCCTGCTGGTGACAGGCTTCGGCATCAAGGATTCGATAGGCGATGTGCTGGATTACCAGTACGGAGAGGTAATGCTGTACGACGTCGTCGTGAATTACGATCCGCTGCGCATTTCCGGAGACCCGGCGGAGCTGTGGAGCGGCCGCGCCGACGCTTACGCCCTGAGCTATCAGGAGGAGGTAAGCG
>CAKTNU010000008.1 GCA_934589325.1 uncultured Oscillospiraceae bacterium
TCCCCATACCGTCCTGCGTCACGGCGACATAGTCGGTATTGACCTTGTGGTTTTTCAGCTTGCGGAGCACCTCCGCGCCCTCGGCGGTGTCGTCCACCATGCCGACAAAGCGGGGTCTCAGCTCAACATTCGCAATATCCTCGGCGACATTGCGCCCCACGCCGCCGTGGACTATCTCCACGCGCCCCGCGTTGCGCCCCTCCGGGATATACAGATCGTCCGGAAATCCCTTGATGTCGACAAAAACCGTGCCGATAACGACCATTGACATAGCTTTTACCCCCGTGCTTTTATCTTTTCACGCTCAAACGCGTGTATCCAGTCTGCTTTCAAGTAATATATCAGCAGGAACACCGTACTGCAGAACCACGTCAAGGGATACACCCAGTTGACCGTGCTTATGCTCTGCGTTATCGGGACCATAATCTGCAGGAATATGACTCGCACAACGCACCAGAAGCTGAGCATCGCTATCATCGGTACTACCGACTTGCCCGCTCCGCGGAGTATAGACGCGAAACCGTGCGACGCTGCAAGCAGGCAGAAGAACGGTGCGCAGATGCGGCACTTGTCCACACCGAAGGCGATGGCCTCCGGCTCCTGCGTGAATGCACCGACAAGCACCGGGGCGCCGATATAGGTTATCAGCGCGACGACCTCGGCCAGGATTATCGCGCTCCACAGCCCGACACGCGCACCCTTGCGGGTACGGTCATACTCTCCGGCGCCGAGGTTCTGGCCGACGAAGGTGGTCAGCGCTATTGTGAAGCTCGTGATGGGCAGGAATGCAAAGCCCTCAATCTTCGAGTATGCCCCGCAGCCCGCAACGGCCATCTTGCCGAAAGCGTTGATGTTTGACTGCACTACGACATTCGCAATGGCGATAACGGAGTTCTGAAGTCCGGACGGCAGACCGTAGTTTACGATGAGCTTGAGCATGGGCCAGTCAAAGCCGATCTTCCGGATGGACACTCTGTATTCCTCTTTCGTCCGCAGCAGACGGCCTGCACAGAGGAAGAAGCTGATGAACTGCGCGACAATGGTAGCAAGCGCCGCACCGTCGACGTCCATCTTGAAAACGGCGATGAACACGATATCGAGCGCCACATTGAGCACCGACGACACTATCAGATAATACAGCGGGTGCTTGCTGTCGCCGACGGCCTGCATAATGCCGCGGCAGGAGTTATACATAACAAGGCCCATGCTGCCCGCAAAATATATGCGCACATACAGTGCGGCCTGCTCAAAGACATCCTCCGGCGTGCTCATCCATCGCAGTATCGTCGGCGTAAAGCACACGCCGACTACGGTCATCAGTATGCCAGCTGCGATATTAAAGGCAATATTCGTGTGTATCGCAAGCTGCATCTTTTCGTGCTCGCGTGAGCCGTAATAGCGCGATATCGCAACGCCCGCACCCGCCGAGATGCCGGCAAAGAAGCTGACAAGCAGAAACACGAGCGTTCCCGTGGAGCTGACGGCAGCCAGCGCATCGTTTCCGAGCAGATTGCCAACTATAAGCGCATCCGCCGTGTTATAAAGCTGCTGAAATAGGTTTCCGATAAACAGCGGCACCGCAAAGCGTATCAGTTTGCCCGCGATGGGGCCTTCCGTCATTCTGTCCTGTGCGTGATCCATTACAATTACATACCTCTGAAATGCTGAAAAATAATTCAAATGTCGTGAATGTCGTGAATATTTATTATAGCACCCGTTTTGACAAAAAGCAAGGCAAAGCGCGCACCTAAAGTCAGCTTTAGGATATGAAAATTCTTACTTTCTTCATATTTATTCGGTCACCGGGAGACTGCACCGGCCGTTTTCGCAGATATAAAACTGAGCTTTATCGCCTTTAGGTGCACAGTCACGCGTAAACGGCGCAAGCTTTGCGAGCGCTGCCGCAGACGACGGAGTCTTGAGCAGTATCTCGAGCTCCGGCGCATATTTTGCACGGATCGCCGTAAGCATCGCGGGCTCCTCCTCGTCCGGCGCGGCGCAGATAAGCTCACGCGCCGTGTACAGCCGCTCCATCATCGCACACAGTGCGAACGAGATACCCGCCGGCTGTGCTTTCCCGCTGCCGGCCATAAATTCAAGCTGTTCCTCTGCGGCAGCACGCCATTTCTCCGCGCCGGTCAGCCGGGCGAGACTTACGAATAGCTGCGCCGCGGCACTGTTGCCGGATGGCATGGCACCGTCAAATATCTCCTTCGGGCGGACTATCAGCCGTTCCGCGTCCGCCGCCGTGCGATAGAAGCCGCCGTTTTTGTCCGCAAAGCGCGTCAGTATCTCATCCGCGGCGATCCCGGACATTGCGATATAGCGCGGATCGAAGCTCGCCCTGTACAGCTCCAGAAGTCCGAGTCCCCAGAATGCATAGTCGTCAAGCTGGGCAGGGAATCGCGCCTCTCCGTCACAGCAGCAGGCAAGCATATCGCATCCCGTACCGAGCTTTTCGGCCACAAAGCCCACGAGCTGCTCCGCCGCGGCAAGATAGCGGCTGCTGTCAAACGCACGCGCTGCACGTGACAGTGCCATGAGCATCAGTCCGTTCCACGAGACGAGTATTTTTTCATCCCGGCCGAGCGGCAGCCTCTCATGCCGGTACTCGCGCAGCCGTTCGCGGAACGCGGCATAGCCCTCGGGCACAAAGCTCCAGCGATTATTCAGCAGCAGATTCGGGATGCTCTTCCCCTGAAAATTGCCCTCTTCGGTTATGTCATAGCACTCGCAGAAATGCCGCCCGTCGTCCTCACCCAGCAGGTCCTTGACCTCCTTCGGCGTGAACAGATAGTACGCGCCCTCCTCGCCGCCGCTGTCGGCGTCCTGCCCGCAGAAGAAGCCGCCCTCCGGCGAACGCAGTTCGCGCATACAGTAATCCAGCGTCGCCTCTGCGACCTGCCGGTACAGCGCCATGCGCCCATCCTGCCATGCCTCGGTATAGCACAGCGCGAGCAGTGCATTGTCATACAGCGTCTTTTCAAAATGCGGGGCAAGCCACTCACGGTCAGTAGAATACCTCGCAAAGCCGCCGCCGAAATGGTCATATATCCCGCCGCGGTACATCTGCCGCAGTGTGTTTTCAAGCATCTGCCGAGCCTTCTTATCCCCACTGTGATATGCATAGCGCTGCAGGAATATCAGGTTATGCGGCGACGGAAATTTCGGCGCACGGCCGAAGCCGCCGTACTCGGCGTCATAGCTTGCGGCAAACTGCTCTGCCGCAGCCTTCAAAAGCCCATCCGACGGCTCCTCCCGCACATGCGCCGGCTCCGCTATCAGCGCGGTAACGTCGCGCCCTGTGCGCATGAGCTCATCGCGGTCATGCCTCCACTTGTCGGCCACCGCCAGCAGGAGCTCCAGAAGTCCCAGTCTGCCGCCGGTATTGTTCTTCGGCAGGTACGTGCCCGCAAAGAACGGCTGCTGCTCCGGCGTCATTATCACGGTCAGCGGCCAGCCCGCGCCGCCTGTCAGCGCCTGACACACGCGGATATACACCGCATCCACGTCCGGCCGCTCCTCGCGGTCTACCTTGACGGAGACGAAGTATCTGTTCAGCACCGCCGCGACCTGTGCATCGTCAAACGATTCGTGGGCCATCACATGGCACCAGTGGCAGGTAGAGTAGCCTATGCTGAGGAACACGGGCTTGTCCTCCCCGCGCGCCCGTTCAAATGCCTCCGTGCCCCAAGGCAGCCAGTCCACCGGATTTTCCGCATGCTGGCGCAGATACGGTGATTTTTCGTTTATCAAAGCGTTGCTCATGCCGCGCCTCCGAGATCCAAAATTATAATATTATTATATCCGTTTCCGGCCGTTCTTGCAAGCATGCCGAATTTTTTGCGGCCGGGACTTGAATTTTTCATTATGCGGTATTATTATAATCTATATTTCGCTTTAAATTGATAAATTCTGGAGGCCGCATATGAAGATAACATGGCATGGTCACGCCTGCTTTTCCATAGAGCATGGCGGATACACCGTCGTCATCGATCCGTACAACGCCGATTACACCGCAGGCTATCCAAAGCTGAAGCTCAAGGCCGATAAGCTGCTGATAAGCCACGAGCATTACGGCCATAACTGCCGTGAGGCCGTGACGCTGTCCGGCCGTCCCGAATCGGACTGCCCGTTTGAGATAAGCACGCTGGAGGTATCGCACGACAGCGTGTGCGGCATCATGCGCGGCAAATGCCTGATACATATCCTCGAGGTCGACGGGCTCAAGGCCGTCCATATGGGCGATGTCGGCACACAGCTGCACAGCGGCGAGACAGGCCGGATATTCGGCGCGGATGCGCTGATGATAACGGCCGGCAGCTGCACCGGTCTGCCCGCGCAGGAGTCATGGCGGCTCACGGAGGAGGTTTTCCCCAAGGTCATCATTCCCATGCACTACCGCGACGGAAGCCGAGGCGCACGCAGGCTTGAGCATATAGACGCTTTCACGGACTACTTTGAAGCGCCCGAAATGATACATTATTATCAAACCAACAGCATAATTATCGACCACGACTCCGAGCCGCAGGTCGCGGTGCTGAAATATCAGCCCTGAAATATCCGGCCATTTGATAAAACAATGTCATGAATCGTCGGTATTTTCGACATTTTTGCTATTTACTTGCCTGATATTTTATGATAATGTTAATATACCATAAAATTATATCGGTAAAATTTCAAAGGAGGCAGCAAAATGGTTAAATATGCAGAAAGAATGAATGAGATGAAGGCTTCCGACGTGCGCGAGCTTCTTAAGCTCACCGCCCGTCCCGAGGTCATATCCTTTGCCGGCGGTATGCCCGCGCCGGAGCTGTTCCCCGTTGAGAACGCGAAGGCCGCGACCATAGCGGTGCTGGACGAGAACGGCGAGGCCGCGCTCCAGTACGGCCCCACCGAGGGCTACCTCCCCCTGAGAAAGCAGATAGCGGAGCGTCTTGCCGCCAAAAACGGTATTCACACCGACGCCGACCATATCCTCATCACTGCCGGCAGCCAGCAGGGGCTGGATTATTGCGCCCGCCTGTTTCTGAACCCCGGCGACGTAGTTCTGATGGAGAGCCCCTCCTACCTCGGTGCCATCAGCGCGTTCAAGCCCTGTCAGCCGAAGTTCGTTGAAGTGCCTACCGACGACGGCGGCATGATAATGGATGAGCTTGACAGCATCCTCGCCACCACAGATAACGTCAAAATGATATATGTCATCCCCGATTTTCAGAACCCCAGCGGCCGTACCTGGTCGATGGAGCGCCGCCACAGGTTCATGGAGATAATAAACAAGTACGAGATACCCGTAATTGAGGATAACCCCTACGGCGAGCTGCGCTTCAAGGGCGAGTTCCTGCCCGCGCTCAAGACCATGGACACTAAGGATCTTGTCATCTATCTCGGCACCTTCTCCAAGATATTTGCTCCCGGATACCGTCTGGGCTGGATATGCTGCGGCTCCGAAATATTCGATAAGATGACCCTCATCGCGCAGGCCGCCGTCCTCCAGACCTCGACGATATCCATGATGGTCGTGTCCAAGTACCTCGATATGTTCGATATTGACGAGCATGTCAAGAAGATCCGCGAGACCTACCGTCATCGCTGTGACCTGATGATAAGCACAATGGATGAGTGCTTCCCGAAAGAGGCTAAATTCACGCGGCCTGAAGGCGGACTGTTCACATGGGTCGAGATGCCAGAATACGTCAACACCCGCGATATGGCGGCTGAGGCGCTGTCGCTGAACGTTGCGTTCGTCCCGGGCGACGGCTTCTTCCCCAACGGAGACAATTTCCACTGCCTGCGCATGAATTACTCCAACATGCCCGACGACCGCATAGTCGAAGGCGTGAAGCGGCTGGCAGAGGTCATGAAGAAATACATAAAGTAAACCTGAATATACGAAAAGGAGAATTTCCCATGGAGCTTGGAATCAAAGGTTCCGCAGAGGTCACGGTCGTCCGTGAAAATACCGCCGCCGCTGTCGGCAGCGGTGCGCTGGAGGTTTTCTCCACTCCGAGCATGGTAGCGCTTATGGAAAAGGCCGCGCTCAGTTCCGTCCAGCCCTATCTTGAAGAGGGGCAGGGCACGGTAGGCACAAGGCTTGAGATATCGCATCTGGCCGCGTCGCCCATCGGCGCGCACATCCGCGCCGAAAGCGAGCTCGTTGAGATAGACCGCCGGATGCTGACCTTTGAGGTCAAGGCCTACGCCGACGGTGAGCTTATCGGCGAGGGCAAGCATCAGCGCTGCATAATCCTGAACGACCGGTTCATGGAGAAGGCTCTCACAAAGCTGAAGAAATAACAATACAAATCCGGTATGAAGCATGTGCTTCATACCGGATTTGTATTTATAACGCTATTAATCTTGGGTTTTTTCCTCTTTGTCTATCAGCACCCACGAGATGGAATCCGATGGGCTCGGGAGATAGTTTATGACCACCGGCACAAAGCGGTATTCCGCCTGACCGAGTGTTACACGCGGGGTGATATCCTCCATGTTATAAACATAGGTTCCCTTATCTGTCGGATGATACACGCGGTCAAACAGCTTCATGAACAGCACCGCGTCCTGTCCGTTCGACGTATCCGGGCCGACAAGTGCTTTGCGGCTGTAGCAGTATATCGAAAGCCTGCCAGCCCTGTCCTGCAGGGCATCAGCCACGCTGACGGCAAAGCCGCACACCGCGTTCACCGCGCTCGGCGGAGACGACATGTCGCGAGTGTAGACGAGCTTTGTCTTTTCGTCGCTTATCGTCGGGTGCTGGACGTTCGCCAGCACGACCTCGTCAAAGCCCATGTCGTAAAGCTCACGGCACATCTCAACGACATACTGCCGCAGCTCCGTATTATACGGGTCGAGCCAGGAACCCTCGTCATCCGTATAGTTGCCGCCGTTTTCTGTGCGCAGGCACACGGTGGTGCAGCGTGAGGCGTAAAGCGCATCACGGCAGACGTTTATTTCCGCAACAAGATATATCTGCTTGTCCTCGCGGGACTTGAGCCCGGCGATCAGCTCCGGTATCTGACGCGTCTGGTCTGTTTCGACATACAGGCCATAGCTTCTGGCGGCCTGCGCCTGAGAGTCCCACATCAGGTTGCCGCTGACCGGCTTCATCTCCAGCACCAGCGCATTGCCGACGCTGAGGCGGTCGGCGTATTCGTTCAGCTTATCGGCCGTGATGTTCTCGCTTGCGACATAAATGGCGCGCATCGCCGGGACATCTGCACCGGCCTGCGCTTCGACACCGGAATAATCCGGGTCGTCAAAGGTGATGCTTGCGTCGACCTCGTCGAACACGCGGACAACATTGCCCTCGGCATCGAGCGTCGTCCCTTCGGTGCTTTTCAGCAGCGGCAGCTCTACCGACACGCCGTCCTTGGATATGACGGCATACTGCTGCATCGAATAGAAAAGCACGACCGTCAGCACTATGAGACCGATTATCACGGCTGCCGGAATTATCGCATAGCTGCGCTTTTTCCGCCTGCCCTTGTAAAATTCACTGTTTCTTGCCAAGAAAAAATTCCCCCTGTTTTCGGGTATTAGGTCACTTGTCCTCTATCATCGCGATGCGGCGGATATGCCGCTCTTCGTTTGAAAACGGAGTGTCGAGGAAAGTGTCCACTATTTTCAGCGCCAGCCCCAGGCCGACGACACGGGCGCCGAGCGCAAGCACGTTTGCGTCGTTGTGCTGACGAGTAGCCTCGGCGGAGAAGCAGTCACCGCAGAGGGCCGCACGGATGCCGGGGACCTTGTTTGCGGTGATGGATACGCCGATACCGGTGCCGCAGATGATTATGCCGCGGTCACACTCACCGTCGGCGACCGCATGCGCTACAGCCTTGCCGTAAACCGGATAGTCACAGCTCGCGTCGGAATATGTGCCGAAGTCCTTGTATTCGAGGCCGCGTTTATCGAGATGCGCCATTATCTCTTTCTTGAGTTCAAAGCCGCCGTGGTCAGAACCGATCGCTATCATAAGAGTTTCTCCTATTTATAAAATGTATATTTATAATACCACCATCTCCCCGTCTGTTCAAGTCCGATATATTGTAAACATTCGGTGAAGTCTATTGACATTGGGATAGCAAATTCTTAAAATAAATTAAAAATTATTAATTTCTGTTTCTGAGGCAATGGCATGAAAGAAAAGCTG
The DNA here is from genome assembly GCA_934589325.1 of uncultured Oscillospiraceae bacterium. The sequence continues at coordinate 8,153 of CAKTNU010000008.1, forward strand.
AAAAGATTTTTTGAAGGACGACAGGGTATGGACGAGCTGTCCAAGACGCTGTTCTGGTGCGGGCTCGCAGCCCTGCTGCTGTCAGGTCTGTGCATAGGTCTGCTCAAGGGAGTGCTCAGCAGCATACTGAGCTGGCTCGGTCTTTTTGCGCTGATCTTCAGCTTTGTGCGCGCATTTTCGCGCCGGCTCTCCCAGCGTGAGCTTGAGAATAATGCATATCTCGCGCTGATAGCCAAGCGCAGGCGCGAATGGGCAGCGAAAAAGGATCGCTTCCGTCAGCGGAAAAACTACAAATTTTTCAAGTGCCCCGGCTGCGGCACCATCCTTCGTGTCCCCCGCGGCAAGGGCAAGATACACATAAGCTGCAAATGCGGGTACATTCTCTACCGTAAGACCTGACTCCGCATATGCGCTGAGATCGTAAGGCACATCGGCCGCACTGTCACTTTAAAGCTGACGGTGACAGGCCGATGTGCCTTTTTGTCTGCCCGCCAGCTCCGTAAGCCTCCATTTTGCGGAAGGGGCGGCAAAATATAGCTTCCAACCGCGATTTTGTTTATTTTAACAGCTTAATTACTTCGAAATTTTGTTGCAATTTTTACTTACTGGTTATATACTGTTACGCGGAAAGGTGGAATAAATATGGAGAACAGACCGAAAAAGCGCGGAGACCGTTTCGACGGCTACTGGCTTAGGGACGAAGTCCCGGCTATGAACCAGTTCATGGCATATCTCTTCCCGAACCGTGCGGATAATGAGGCCTTCATCCGTCAGGAGATCGACCTCCGCCCGATGGACGCTTTCCTTGCGAAAAAGAACGCCGGGCTCGAAAAAGACAAATACAGCTATTTTCACGTTATACTCGCCGCTACCGTCAAGTGCTTCGTGCTGCGCCCTCGCATGAACCGCTTTATTTCCGGCAACCGCATATATCAGCGTGACCATATATCCGTATCCTTCGTCGTCAAGAAGCGTTTTGAGGACAGCTCCTCCGAGGGTCTTGCATACAAGCGCTACACCGGAGACGATACGATAGACAGTCTTCATTCCTCTATTCTGGAGGAAATATATCAGTGCCGCCGCACTGACGTTGAGGACAATTCCAACGCCCAGATGCAGAAGCTCGTCCGGCTCCCCCGCTGGCTGCTGCGCATTGTCGTCAACATTCTATTCAAGCTCGACCGCAAGGGCACCGTTCCTAATGCACTCATCAAGGCCGACCCGAACTATTCGTCAATATTCCTTACGAATCTCGGTTCAATCGGGCTTGACGCCGGCTACCATCATCTCAACAACTGGGGCACCAACTCCTTCTTCGGCGTCATCGGCAAGAAGCATCCCGCCCCGGAGTGGCATGAGGACGGCAGCTGCACCGTTCGCCCGGTCCTTGAGCTTGGTCTGACGCTGGACGAACGCATCGGCGACGGCTTCTATTATTCCGGAACCGTGCGCCTGCTGAGGAAGCTTCTCGAAAACCCGGAGCTTCTGGAGCAGCCCTTCTCCACCGAGGTGGAATACTAAAGACAGGAGGCAATCACATTGGAGATTACCGCCAAGACCCCATGGATAAAAAATCTCGGCGAGGTGCCGCCGCACCTTGACTATTTCCAGGGCTCGATGTTCGAGGCCGTGGAAAAAATCGCCGATCAATACCCCAACAATATCGCATTTGACTTTATGGGCCGCTCGACGACATACCGCGAGATGGTCACCAACATAGAAAAATGCGCCCGCAGTCTGCGCACCATCGGCGTGCGCGAGGGAGACAAGGTCACCATCGCCATGCCGAACTGCCCGCAGGCGATATATATGTTCTACGCCGTCAACCTCGCCGGCGCCATAGCGAACATGGTCCATCCTCTCTCCAGCGAAAAGGAGCTGGAATTTTATATCAACGAATCCGAGAGCGTAACAGTCGTAACGCTCGATCAGTTCTATCACAAGATAGAGGCCATACGTCAGAACACCTGCGCCGTCAACATCGTCATCGCCCGCATCAAGGACGCACTGTCGCGCCCGATGAAGGCCGGCTACATGCTCACCGAGGGCAGGAAGATAAGAAAGATCCCTGCCGACGCTCCGGTCATCATGTGGGATGAGTTCATGCATCTCGGCAAGGCCTGCTTCTGGAACTACCGCGTAAAGCGCGGTGCGGACGACCCCGCCGCAATACTCTATTCCGGCGGCACCACCGGCACGACCAAGGGCATACTTCTCACCAACCTGAACTTCAACGCCCTCGGCCAGCAGATAATCGCTACGAACCCGATGTTCCGCGTCGGCGACAAGATGCTCTCAGCAATGCCGCTGTTCCACGGCTTCGGCCTCGGCGTATGCATCCACTCGATGCTCTCGCAGGGCGGCCGCTGCATACTTGTCCCGCGCTTCACCGCGCAGAGCTATTCCAAGCTCATCACCAAGTACCGCTGCAACTTCATCGCCGGCGTCCCGACGCTGTACGAGGCTCTGCTTCGCCTGCCGACCATGGAAAAGGCCGACCTGAGCTGCCTCAAGGGTGTTTTCTCCGGCGGAGATTCGCTGTCCGTTGAGCTGAAGAAGAAATTTGACAAGTTCCTTTACGATCATAAATCCACCATTCAGGTCCGCGAGGGCTACGGCACGACCGAGACCGTCACCGCCTGCTGCCTGACCCCGTCCCATATGTTCAAGGAGGGCAGCATCGGCCTGCCGTTCCCGGACACCTATATCAAAATAGTCGAGCCCGGCACCGATAAGGAGCTGCCCTACGGCGAGGAGGGAGAGATTCTTCTCGCCGGCCCCACCGTCATGAAGGAATACATCAAGCACCCCGAGGAGACCGCGCAGACCCTCCGCCATCACGCAGACGGCCTCACATGGGTCTACACCGGCGACCTCGGCGTCATGGACAGCGACGGCTTCATCTACTTCAAGGGCCGCAGCAAGCGCATGATAATCTCCTCGGGATACAACATCTACCCCGCCCAGCTTGAGAATATTTTCGACGCGAACGAACTGGTGCACATGAGCTGTGTCATCGGTGTGCCCGATCCCTACCGTATGCAGCGGGTCAAGGTATTCCTTGTCCTCAAGCCCGGTGTTCCGGCCGATGATGATACCCGACGCCAGATAATGGACTATGCCGCCAAGCACATCGCAAAGTACGCGATGCCTAAGGAGATAGAGTTCCGCGACGCGCTGCCCAAGACGCTGGTCGGCAAGGTCGCCTACCGTGTCCTTGAGGAAGAGGAGGCCGCCAAGCTCGCCGAAGCGCAGCAGGCGGCCGAGACCGTCGAGGCAAAATAACCGTAGAATAGAAATAGCACCGGATCCCATGGGATCCGGTGCTATTTCTATCGTTTTTACTTCTCGGCACGTCCGATACCGAACTCTGCGGCAGCTATGGCCTGATTTCCGTCATGGTCGGAGAATACCATGACCACGCGGTAGCGCCCGTCGGAGAGCTTGCCGTAGTGGTCGGCTACGTTGAAGTTGAGCTCATCGGTCGCTCCGGCAGGGAGAGTGAGCAGCTGCATGGTCGAGAAGGCCATATTATCCTCGACGACGCACCACTTGGAGTTTTTCCATATCTCCAGCCGCTGGCTGACGCCGTAGGTGTAGTCGACGTCGGTCGTATTCTCGATGACCACGGTGAACTCGTCCGTCTCGTCGGTCACGGTCTTCTGCTTTATGAACATCTGGATCTTGTCGTTGACCTCGCTGTCGCTGTATTCGCTGGGCGTGTATTTTCCCGAGCCGCAGGCGGCAAGGGACAGCGCAAGTACGCAGCATATAACTGCAGTGATCATTTTTTTCATTTTCATTGCTCCTTTCGGGGTTATGCCCTTATGACGGCAGTGCGCACAGAAAGTTCCCGCTGCGGGGAAAATATCCGGCAGAATTTTTTCTGCCGGATATTTTATCACGGATTCATCGTGTAGTTCGGAGCTTCCTTGGTTATATAGATATCGTGCGGGTGGCTCTCCTTGAGGCCGGCGCTGGTAATGCGGACGAACTTGCTCTTCGTGCGCAGCTCTTCGATATTGTGGGAGCCGGTATAGCCCATACCGGAGCGCAGGCCGCCCATCATCTGATATATAGTATCGCTGACAGGTCCGCGGTAAGGCACACGGCCTTCGACGCCTTCGGGAACGAGCTTCTTGTTGTTCTGCTGGAAGTAGCGGTCCTTGCTACCGCACTGCATCGCACCGAGGCTGCCCATACCGCGGTAGACCTTGAACTGACGTCCCTGATATACCTCGGTCTCGCCGGGCGCTTCCTCGCAGCCCGCGAGCATGGAGCCCATCATAACTACGCTGCCGCCCGCGGCAATGGCCTTGACAATGTCGCCGGAGTACTTTATGCCGCCGTCTGCGATTATAGGCACGCCAAACTTGTCGGCGCGCTCGCCGCACTCGAGTATCGCGCTGACCTGCGGCACGCCGATACCGGCGACGACGCGGGTGGTGCAGATGGAACCGGGGCCTATACCGACCTTGACGCAGTCGGCACCCGCCTTGATGAGCGCTTCGGTCGCCTCGGGAGTTGCAACGTTGCCGGCAACAAGCTGAATGTCGGGGTACTTCTCCTTGACAAGACCGACGACGCGCATGATGTTCGCCGAATGGCCGTGGGCGCTGTCGAGCACCAGCACGTCGGCGCCGGCGCCGATAAGTGCGCCTGCGCGGTCAAGCACGTCGTTCGTGACGCCGATCGCGGCGGCGCAGAGCAGACGGCCAGCAGCGTCCTTCGCGGAGTTGGGATACTTCATGACCTTTTCGATATCCTTTATGGTGATGAGGCCACGGAGCTTGTAGTCCTCATCGACGATGGGGAGCTTCTCTATACGGTTTTTCTGGAGTATCGCCTTCGCCTCGTCCAGCGTGGTGCCTACCAGACCGGTTATGAGGTTCTTGCTGGTCATGACCTCGTCTATGTGGCGGCTCATGTCGGTCTCAAACTTCATGTCACGGTTGGTGATGATGCCGATAAGCCGTCCGTCATCGTCGACGATAGGAACACCGGAGATGCGGAACTTACCCATAAGCGCGTCCGCGTCGCCGAGTGTATGGCCGGAGTTGAGATAGAAGGGATTTGTGATAACGCCGTTCTCGCTGCGCTTGACGAGGTCGACCTGCTCTGCCTGACGGTCAATGCTCATGTTCTTGTGTATGACGCCGATACCGCCCTCACGCGCAATGGCGATCGCCATGCGGTACTCGGTGACGGTGTCCATCGCGGCGCTCATCACGGGAACGTTGAGCCGGACCTTGTTGGTCAGCTTGGTGGAAAGATCAACGTCTGCAGGCAGCACGTCGCTCTCGGCGGGAACCAGCAGCACGTCGTCAAAGGTCAGCCCCTCGCCGGTGAAGCGGCGGGCGTAAACACTGTTTTGCTCCATATGAAAAGACCCCATTTCTTTTAAAATTTCAATGATTATAACAGATTTCTGCGTAATGTCAACACCTTAAACTGGTATCCGGCCGTTTTTCGCGAAAAAAGTCCGGTTTATTTTTATGCATGCCCCGGCACTTGTCTCCACGGGCGGTTTTGTGTATAATAAAGCCAAATTTGATCTTTAAGGAGCTGACAATATGGATTTCAAGATGATACACGAAAACTACAACGTCTCCGATCTGGAGCGGTCGATCGGGTTCTATCAGGCGGCACTCGGCCTGCACGAGAGCCGGCGCAAGGAGTCCGACGCGTTCACGATAGTCTATATGCAGGATGCGTCCGGCGATTTTGAGCTTGAGCTGACCTGGCTGCGCGACCACCAGCAGAAGTATGACCTCGGCGAGTGTGAGTTCCATCTCGCCTTCCGCACGGACGATTATGCCGCTGCTCACGCGCTGCATGAGCAGATGGGCTGCATCTGCTTTGAGAACCCCGCTATGGGCATATATTTCATCGAGGACCCCGATGGGTACTGGCTGGAGATAGTTCCGGCAAGGAGATAAACGAAAAACGCACGGTTCAAAACCGTGCGTTTTTTAATTTATTATTCAGCTTTTTGTACACGCGCTCGACGAACCACGGCTCGGTCGAGGCTTCCAGTGCGCCGTCAAGCGTGAACCACGCCACGGCGCTGTTCTCATCCTCGCGGACGTGCAGAGCCTCGCCGTCGTCGGCCTCCAGAAGATAGGTCACGTTCAGGTGCAGATGACTCGGAACATACTGCCCGCGCTTCTCGTGACCGTCCACAGTCAATACCTCAAGCGAAAATATTTCCGGCGTTACGGCGCGCACGTTCTTCACGCCCGTCTCCTCGCGGCATTCACGCACGGCTACAGACAGCAGATCCGTCTCGCCGTCGGCATGTCCGCCCGTCCACGACCATGAGTCGTATATCTTATGGTATGCCATAAGCACGCGGTCCCGCGCCGGATTCACCACCCAGCCGGAGGCGGTCATATGCGCGATGAGATTCGTGCGCAGAAAAGCATCGTCGTTTCTGCGTATAAAGTCCAGGATCACGGCCTTGTCGCGCTCCTCCTGCTCACAGCAGGGGCGGTAGGCCAGAATATCCTCATAAATGCCCATACGCATCACTCCGCTACTGCATACAGATCGCGCCGCAGCAGATCCAGAGTCGGCAGGCTGCGCCGCACCTCGTCAACGACGCTAAGGTCAATGTCGGCGTAAAGTATTTCCTCTCCGGTGCCTCCCTCGCACAGCGTTTCGGTGTTTGGGGAAACGACCGTGGAATGTCCCCAGCTGCGCCAGTGTATGCGCTCATCGGTAGCCGCGCAGCAGCCGGCGACAAATATCTGATCGTCTATCGCACGGGTACGTGTGAAAGCTTCCCAATTCTTTGGTCCGGTCGTCATTGTAAACTGCGCCGGAACAAATACGAGCTCCGCCCCGCGCATCGCCATAGCGCGGAACAGCTCCGGGAACCGGATATCAAAGCATATCGCGATGCCCATGCGCCCGAACTCCGTATCAAATACGGCAATACTGTCCCCGGGGGCGAAAAAATCCGCCTCACAGCTGTGCAGAGTGGGCAGATGCGCCTCAAAAAGATGCGTCTTGCGGTACTTTGCAAGCTGTCTGCCATGCCGGTCAAAGACATAGCAGGTGTTGTACATCTTTCCGTCCTCGACCTCAGCCACACTTCCGCCGACAAGCAGCAGCGAATATTTCTCCGCCCACTCCGCAAGCCGCTCGACAATGTCCGCACTGCCGCGCTCGGCAAACATACGGAACGATGCGCTGCGGTACTGGCAGCAGAACAGCTCCGGCAGCATCGCCGCCTGAGCGCCGTTCCCTGCCGCCTCGCGAAGCATGGCCTCTGTCTTGGCTAGGGTAGCTTCAATATCCGGTTCTGTACGCAGCTGGCACAGAGCCAGTCTGAATTTTTCATCGCTCATATCTCAAATGGTCTCCAGATAACCGTCAATGTCGAAATCCACCGTTTTCTCGTCCTTACGGAGGTACAGCGGATGGTGCGGATGCCCCTTTGCGGAGCATTTGCCCGCGCAGAGCCAGTGCGCATTATAGCGCCGGCCGATATCGGCCATGTCGCGCACACAGTCGGGCAGATACGGCCGCTTCTCTATTATCGTCCCCCACGCAGCCCAGACCGCAGGACGCACACCGTCGCCGACGTGAGAAAGTATGTATTCAAACGCCCGCATATTTTCACTGTGCAGCCGGACATTCAGCTTTCTGTCCATATCGTCCGGCCGAGTGGCTCGCTGGGCGTAGACATTGAACATTATCCAGCTGTCAAAGCCGTTTCCGGCCGCGATGCGCGAGACCGATTTGAGGGTGTTGTCCAAGTCGCCGGGAGCGGCGGTGGATGGATTTATGCCGATGCAGATGAGCGGATCCTTGCCTCGGGTACCGAGAATATATCGGTATTCGGTGTAAAAATCCGGCACATACAGCCATTCGGCACTGTCATAGCCGCCCTGCCTCCCGGAGGAGGCAAGGGCATCGTCGAAGCTGAGAATATCTACGGTCTGGCTTGCCCCGCTCGGGATATGCATTACTTCACCGCCTCAAGCAGCTCTACGGTACGGTCGGTGCGCTCCCAGGTCACGTTCAGGTCAGTGCGGCCCATATGACCGTAGGCGGCAAGCTGGCGGTATATCGGGCGGCGCAAGTCGAGATCGCGGATTATCGCGCTCGGGCGCAGGTCAAACACCTTCTGCACAGCCTCGGCAAGCTTTTCGTCGCTGACCTTGCCGGTGCCGAAGGTCTCTACCAGTACGGAGACCGGGCGGGCAACGCCGATGGCATAGGCAAGCTCTATCTGGCAGCGGCGGGCGAGTCCTGCCGCGACGACATTCTTTGCAACGTAGCGGGCCGCATAAGCAGCGCTGCGGTCGACCTTGGTGGGATCCTTGCCGGAGAACGCGCCGCCGCCGTGGGGCGCGCTGCCGCCGTAGGTGTCGACGATTATCTTGCGGCCGGTCAGTCCGGAATCGCCCTGCGGACCGCCAATAACGAAGCGGCCGGTCGGGTTGACGTAGTACTTGGTATCCGCGTCAAGCAGCTCTGCGGGAACAACAGGCTTAATGACAAGCTCTATCATATCGCGGCGTATCTGCTCCAGCTCCACGTCGGGTGAGTGCTGGGTAGAGATGACGACAGTATCCACGCGGACAGGATGATGGTTCTCGTCGTACTCGACAGTGACCTGAGTCTTGCCGTCGGGACGGAGGTAGCTGACAAGGCCGTCCTTGCGCACCTGGGTGAGCCGCTTTGCGAGCTTATGGGCAAGCATTATCGCTATCGGCATGAGCTCCTCGGTCTCGTCGCAGGCATAGCCGAACATCATGCCCTGATCACCGGCGCCGTTCTGAAGCTCCGCGTCCTCGCCGTTCTTGTTCTCGAGCGCCCTGTCAACGCCCATCGCGATGTCTCCGGACTGCTCGTCGATGTTGGTGATGATGCCGCAGGTGTCGCAGTCAAAGCCGTACTTCGCGCGGTCATAGCCGATACTGCGGATGACCTCACGGGTTATTTTGGGGATGTCAACATAGCACTTGGTGCTTATCTCGCCCATGATATGGACCAGACCGGTGGACACGGTCGTCTCGCAGGCGACGCGGCCCTGCGGATCCTGCTCCATGATTGCGTCAAGCACGGCGTCGGATATCTGGTCGCAAATCTTGTCGGGATGTCCTTCTGTCACAGACTCGGAAGTGAAGAAATATCTGCTCATATTAATTTATCCTTTCTGCCTTACGGGAGTGTGGGCAGCAAAAAGCCCCGCCTGTCGGCGGGGTCTGACTTGCGCTTATATAGCCTCATCTTTCGTCTCCGCCGGATTTGGCACCTTGCACACGCAGGTTGCCGGGTTTCACAGGGCCGTTCCCTCCACCTCTCTTGATAAGGTATTTAATTTTATCATATCTATTATAACAGATTATGCGGGCTTGTCAATATATATTTCGCCGCGCCTGCACCGGATCAGGCATCACAGCAGCAGCCTGCTTATCAGCGGGATCGTCAGCACCGACAGCAGCACCGACACAAGGACGCCCTCCGCCGCAAGCTCCGGGTCACGGTCATACTGTATCGCAAGCACCGCCACGACCACCGCGCTCGGCACTGCGGCGTTTATGACCATTGTATTCAGCAGCACTGTGTCCGCCACGAACGGGCGCAGTGCCAGCCAGACGATGACCGGACACGCGATAAGCCGCACGAACGATGCAAAGTACGTCAGCGGATTTGCAAATGCATCCCGAATACGTACAGAACCCAGTGACGAGCCTATAACTATCATCGACATCGGCACCGTAGCCCCGCCGACGACAGAGCACAGATCACATATAAAAGCAGGAGCCTTGATGCGGAAAACAGCGACTATGAGCGCCGCGAACGACGCGATCAGCGGCAGCGTGATCATATCGCGCAGGCTGAGCTTGACGTTCCCGTCATGTCCGACACGCCACACTCCGTAGGTGTAGAGCAGGACATTAAACGGGATGCAGGTCACGACAAGATAAAACATCGCATTGCCGCCGTACAGCTCGCGCACGAGCGGAGCCGCGATGAACATCGTATTAGGCGCGGCGATCAGCAGCTCCATTATCGACGCTCTGCTCTTGTTCCTGCGGAACGGCAGCGCGGAGATAAATCCTACTATATACATTATGACCATGCTCACCGTGGATATGAGCAGGATTCCGGCAAGCTCCGCCCCGCTTATGTCCAGCAGGCCGCTGAATACGGAGTCCAGCACCAGAGCCGTCAGCAGTATGTTCATGGTGAGCGAGCTTGCGGTCTTGGTAAATTCCTTTGAGAAATAGCCGCGCCGTGCTCCGACGTAGCCGATGGCAATAATGATGAGGATCGTTGACAGCTTGACTAAAAGGATCTGTTCCACTGTGATTACCTCGGAATTTCTATTATTTCATTATTTCAGCGCCGCATAATGCGGCGCTGAAATAAGTATAAATCGGCATACTTATATATGCAGTATCAGCTTTGCGACATAGATATATATCAGCAGCGACACCGCATCGGTAACGGTCGATATGAGCGGGTTTGCCATGACCGCGGGGTCAACGCCTATCTTCTCTGCAATTATCGGCAGCATGCTGCCGACGACCTTTGCAAACATGACGATAAACACTATCGAAAGGCTGACCGTTGCGGCGACCGCAACGGTAACGCTGTCGTTATGCAGCAGCATCCCGTCAAGCAGCAGCATCTTCACAAAATTGACCGCCGCGAGCGTCAGGCCGCAGATAGCCGCCACGCGCCATTCCTTCCACATAACGCGGAAAGCGTCGCTCGGCTCCGTGTCGCCAAGGGACAGGCTGCGTATCACCGCGGTCGACGCCTGAGCGCCGGAGTTGCCGCCGGTGCCCATCAGCATCGGGATAAAAGCGACAAGCCCCGCCTGCACCGCCAGCATATCCTCAAACTTTGTAAGGATCATGCTTGTAAACGTTGCCGACAGCATCAGGAACATCAGCCACGGGATACGGTTTTTCCACATCTCGATGGTCCCCGTGCGGGAATACGGCTTATCAGACGGCGTCATACCTGCCATGATCTCGAAGTCCTCGGTCGTCTCCTCCTCCATGACGTCGATGACGTCGTCGACGGTGACGATACCGACGAGCCGTCCTTCAAGGTCTACGACGGGTATGGCCATAAGGTCGTAGTCGGATATCTTTTCAGCGACGCTCTCCTGGTCCTCGGTCGTCGCGGCAAAGATGACGTTAGTATCCATGATATCCTCGATGACAGTGTCGTCGCCGGACAGGAGCAGATCCTTGACCGTGACGATGCCTTCGAGCTTTCTGTCGGCCGACGTGACAAAGCAGATGTATATCGTCTCCTTGTCCTCACCGATGCGGCGTATGCGCGCTATGGACTCGCGCACGCTCATGTATTTTTTCAGGTCGATAAACTCCGCGGTCATTATGCTGCCCGCGGAATTTTCGGGATAGTGCAGGTACTGATTTATGAGCTTGCGCGTTTCGGGCGTCGCAGTGCGCATGACGCGCTTTACGACGTTTGCGGGCAGCTCCTCCATCATGTCGACAGCGTCGTCGACATACAGCTCTTCGAGTATTCCTGAAAGCTCTGAGTCCGTGATGGAATTTATTATCTGCTCCTGCTCGGGTGCATCAAAATTTGCAAAAACCTCTGCCGCCGTCTCCTTTGACAGCAGACGGAATACCATCGGCATACGGTTGTCGCCTATACCGGACAGAAATTCCGCAACGTCAAATTCCTGCATATCCTCCAGCCTCTGCTGGAGACGCTTCATATCGCGCCGATCGAGAAGCTCGGTCAGCTCGTCTGTCTGCCGCTCGTGGATAGCCTCAAAGTCCATGGTGGCCTGCTGTTCCTCATTGTTCTCCAATGGACTCACCTCCTGTGTCTTGGAACTGCCGCTTATCAAAAGGCTCTCTTCGGAGCTTTTTGACTGCCTGCGGCGCGGCACTCACATCACACGCCGAGATAATCGGCCTGCTCGCGGCTGAGACTATCTATCTCCACACCCATTGAGCGCAGCTTGCGGCGTGCAACGGCTTCGTCCAGCTCCCGCGGGACGGAAATGACACCGGGCGCAAGCTCGCCGCGGTTGTTTGCAAGATATTCCGCGCTGAGCGCCTGGATCGCAAAGCTCATATCCATTATCTCTGCCGGGTGTCCGTCTCCCGCGGCCAGATTAACGAGCCGCCCCTCCGCAATAGTGAACAGAGTCTTGCCGTTCGGGAGGATGTAGCCCTGAATATTGTGACGCGCATCGTATTTCTCAACGGCCAGCTTCTCAAGCGCCGCCATATCGACCTCTACGTCAAAATGACCGGCATTAGTAAGTATCGCGCCGTCCTTCATAGTTTCAAAATGCTCGGCCGTGATTATGCCGCTGCAGCCGGTGACGGTGACGAACATATCGCCTATCTTTGCCGCCTCGCGCATAGGCATGACCTCGTAGCCGTCCATGACCGCCTCAAGTGCGCGGACGGGGTCTGTCTCTGTAACGATGACCTTTGCGCCCAGCCCCTTTGCGCGCAGGCTGACGCCCTTGCCGCACCAGCCGTAGCCGGACACGACGACATACTTGCCTGCAACTATGAGATTCGTGGTGCGGTTGATGCCGTCCCACACGGACTGGCCCGTGCCGTAGCGGTTATCAAACATATGCTTGCAGTCCGCCTCGTTTACCATGACCATCGGGAAGCGCAGCTCGCCCGAACGCGCCATTGCGCGGAGGCGATGTATGCCTGTGGTGGTCTCCTCGCAGCCGCCGATGACCTCGGGTATAAGGTCTGTATATTTGGTATGCATGAGATGGACAAGGTCGCCGCCGTCGTCAATAATGATGTTGGGCGCAGCCTCGAGGACCGAGCAGAGGCAGCTCTCATACTCTGCCATGTCGCAGCCGTACCGGGCAAAGACCTGCATACCGCCGGCAGCGAGCGCGGCGGCAACATCGTCCTGCGTGGAGAGCGGATTCGAGCCGGTCACATACATCTCCGCACCGCCCATTTCCATGACGCGGCAGAGATATGCGGTCTTGGCCTCAAGATGCACCGATAGAGCCACGCGCAGTCCCGCAAATGGCTTTGTGCGGCGAAAGTCCTCGCCTATGCCGCGCAGGACGGGCATATTACGCTCGACCCATTTTATTTTCATCTCACCTGACGGCGCAAGAGCTATGTCTTTTATTCTGCTCATTGTTTTACCTCCAATTATCTTATGATATAGTATCCGGTATCGGTCTCAATGCATCTTTTCCGTCTATCCGAATGTGACAACATGATATGACAAAATATTTTAACACGCCGGCCGGATATTGGCAAGCTATTGTTGCGGCTCATGGGAAGGTATCTTGGTCTAAAAATACGCAAAACGCTCCTTACGGATATGTAAGGAGCGTTTTGCGTTCTGTATTCTATATCAGCTGGGGCAGAGCGATAATGAAGATCACCGCCAGGGCAAGCGCTATGGC
>CAKTNU010000009.1 GCA_934589325.1 uncultured Oscillospiraceae bacterium
GCTTACCGTTTACAAGGGGCAGATCGTTGTAAGCCGCCCGCATCACGACGGCTTTTTGATCTACCACCCGCTTGATCCCACCCTTCTGGATCAGCTCACCGCGTATCTGATGACCCACGGCGAGAAGGGATGACCCCTGCAGCGCGCGGCGGATAATATTAAAAACAGCGTCGTAAACCTAAGGAAAAGCGCTCATTTTGGCTTCTTTTGATGCCGGTTTCCGTTTTTGATATCATTTATTTTTAGACTGAGCGCAGTGACATGCATAATGAGAGGAAGGAGTCCGTATGGGCGTATGAGCTCGCCCATATTGTATGCCACAAACGATAGGACGATTATGATCGCTTGAAGAATAATTGTACGCCGCCGCTCCTTTTTCAGAATGGCCAGAGCCACCGAGTCCGGTACTTTTCGTTCTCTGATATATGTACTTATCAAAAAGACCAGCCAGATTATTTGCAGGACAAATATAATAGCAAGGAGAATGCTCAAAGAAACGCTTGATTGATGTTCAACCATTTGCCGCAGCTCCTTTTCTGCATGGTTTTTCCGCTTTGAGAGTACCAAACGCCGGACACCGTGTCAATAAAAATTATAACGCCGCAGTGGAAACTCCACTGCGGCGTTTGATATATCCGCATTTCGCTACGCACGTGATTTACTGTGTTCAGCTTTCAGCCCGTCGAGCAGCTCATAGGGGACCTCGAGTTTGCCGAGGCCGCGGCCGAGCAGAATGTGCTTCTTGTTCGCGCCGTGGAAATCGCTGCCGCCGGTCCTTATAAGGCCGTATTCGTCCGCAAGTGCGGCGAGATATGCGCACTGCTCAGGGCTGTAGCCCGTGTAATAACATTCAATGCCGCGCAGCCCCTGCGCAATGCAGTATTCGATGAGCTCGCGCAGACCGGCGTCGTCCCGCTTATACTGGAACGGGTGTGCCAGTACAGGTACGCCGCCGGCCTTGATTATCAGCCCGATGGCGCGCTCTATCGGCAGGATCGTGCGGCCGACATAATATTTCTGCCCCTTCTCAACATAGCGGTCAAACGCGTCCTGCACATCGCGGGCAAGGCCGAGCTCCACAAGTACACGCGCAAAGTGAGGACGGCCGATGACCTCGCCGAAACGCGCTTTCATCTCCTCGTAATCTACGGGCAGCCCGTCGGCGGCCATGAGCGCCGCCATTTTCCGCCCGCGTGTGTCGCGGTCCTCGACTATCCAGTCAAGAATATGCCGCAGCCCGTCCGACTCCATGTCGATATAATATCCCAGCACATGGACTGCGCCGCCGTACTTTGTGCTTATCTCGATACCAGGAACTATCTCAACGCCGAGCTCGGCTCCGCGCTTAGATGCCTCCGCATAGCCGGACACGGTGTCGTGGTCGGTTATCGCGATGGCGGCAAGCCCGGTCTCGTGTGCGAGCTCCACGACCTGAGCGGGGCTGAAGGTGCCGTCCGAGGCCGTGGTGTGGACATGCAGGTCGATGCGCCTCATCGCTTTATCGCCTCCATGAACGCGTTCGCGGCGGCGTATATATACTCCGGCTCCTCGCCGATGAAAAATTCTCCGTTTTCATAGAGAATGCGGCCGTTGACCATCGTCAGCCGCACGTTCTCCTTGGAGCCGGCGTAGACGATATTTGCTGCAATATTATTCAGCGGCTGCATGTTCGGCCGGTGCAGATCTATCACAACAAGGTCCGCACGCTTGCCGACAGCGATATCGTCGCAGTCCGTGAGACCCATTGCCCGAGCACCGCCGACACAGGCCATTCTCAGCACATCCTCGGCTCTGCAGGCGGAGGCATCGTTCTCATATACCTTTTGGAGAGCCGCGGTGAGGTACATTTCGCGGAACATATCCAGCGCATTGTTGCTGGCTGCGCCGTCGGTGCCGATAGCCATATTTATCCCGCGGCCGAGCATTTTTGCTACCGGAGCGATACCGCTTGCGAGCTTGAGGTTGGAGGCAGGATTCGTGATTGCCCACAGCCCCTTTTCGGCAAAGAGCGTCAGGTCGTCCTCGCTCATCCATGTGCAGTGGTAGCCGCCGCCGCCGTAGCGGAACAGACCCATGCGGTCAAGCAGCATCGGCGGGGTCAGCCCGTAGCGTTCTATGCAGCCGTCGACCTCGGATCGGGTCTCGGCGCAGTGCATGAAGCACGGCTCACGGTATTTCTCGGCGAGCCCTGCCATATACTCCATGCGCTCGGGCGAGGTGGTATATTCCGCATGTATGCCGAGCCGGTAGGATACAAGCTCATGCAGAGAGTTGAAGCGCAGGTACTCGCGCTCAATGTTTTCAACGTCGCGGTCGAAATTGTTGAGCCCGGAGCATATTACGGTGCGGAAGCCGCTGTCGATATTTGCCTTGGCGTAGGCCTCGTTGCGGACGTACATATCAAAGCTCGCGGTTATGCCGCTGCTGAGGTATTCCATGATGCCGAGGCGCGTAAAGATGTACACGCTCTCGTCTGTCAGCTTTGCCTCGTTCGGCCAGACCTGCTCGCTCAGCCAGCGGTCAAGCGGCATGTCGTCCGCGAAGGAGCGCAGAAAGGTCATCGCCGTATGTGTGTGCGCGTCCTTAAAACCGGGTATGAGCAGATCGCCCTTGAGGTCGACCTCGCGCTCAAATGCGGGCATCTCCGCCGCAGCGGGGCCGACATAGGCTATCACGCCGCCGTCCGTCCAGACCTCGGCGTCCGAGATATTCACGCTGCCGGAAAAGCTGAGCACCCGGCCGTTGTAGAATCTTATCATATCTATATCTCCGTGCAGTTGTGATAAAGCAGTGAAGACGGCTGCGTAAGCCAGTCCGTTACTTCACGCGGGCGCACATCTCATCGTGAGCGAGGAGCTCGAGAGTGTCGTCAAGCGGGGCGAGCTCCGCCCTGCCGAAGCGCCGTTCGAGCGCGGCGGCGAGCAGCATGTCGCAGAATTCGGGGTTTTTAGGCAGCATGGGGCCGTGGCTGTAGCTGCCGAACACATTTTTATAGTGTGCGCCCTCGGTGCCGTCCTCGCCGTTGTTGCCGAAGCCGGCGAGCACGGTGCCCAACGGCTCCACGCCGCGTCCGAGGCGTGTCTTGCCGCTGTGATTTTCAAAGCCGACCACGACGCTGCCTCCGGCCGCATCGCAGCACCTGAATTTGTAGTTGCCTATCATCCGCGTCTTGCTGCCGACGGTGTACAGGTCGAGCGCACCGATAAAATCGCAGCGCTGACCGTCATAGGTCTCGTAATAGCTGCCGAGCATCTGGTAGCCGCCGCAGATGGTCAAAAAGGTGACGCCGTCGGCTATGGCGGATTTTATCTCCTGCGCCTTGCCGCGGTGCAGATCGTCGAGCAGCACCTGCTGCTCGAAATCCTGCCCGCCGCCGATGAACACAAGGTCAAAGCCTGCGAGACTTGCCGCCGAGCCTATCGGCAGCCGCGTGACGCTGCAGTCTATGCCGCGCCGTTCAAGGCGGCTTTTCATGCATATCACATTGCCGCGGTCACCGTAGAGGTTCAGCACGTCCGGGTACATATGGCATATTTTCAGCTCCATTGCCGTCACCTCATTCCCAAAATTCCGCGCCGCCGCAGTGCTTTATGACTACCTCGCGCAGTTCGAGCATGGCGGTGTAGGTCGGCATGATGAACACCGGCAAGCTCTGCTTTTCGAGCGCAGAGACGAGCTTTTCGTAGTCGCGCTCTATTTCTATATGCTCCGGTGCAATGCCGGCGTATTTCATACGCACGGCCATGTCAGAGGCTCGGTCGCCGGAGACGATGAGCTTCTCTATACGTCCGGCAATGCCGGAGAGCTGCTCAAAGTCGACGTCCCATATCCACGAGATGTCCGTGCCGTCCGCGCCGCGGTCGTTCAGGCAGGCGACAAGGATGAACTTTTCCTTTATGTTCTGCAGAAATTCAACGACCTGATTGCAGCCTGCAGGATTTTTTACGAGCATCATCTTTGCCCCGCCGCCGAGCCTGAACTGCTCCATACGGCCAAAGCCGCATTTGAAGCCGCCCAGCGCTTTCACAGCGTCGTCCGCGGAGAGCCCCATCTGCGTTACCGCAGCGACAGCGCCGACGGCATTGTAGATGTTATACATGGCGGGAAGATTTATGTCCACAACGCGCCGCTCACACAGAATGTCCATGACGACGGTGCTGCCGTCGGCGCGCTGCTCAACGATATCTGTAACGGCGTAATCGGCGCGGCGGCGGCTGTAGCCGCATTTCGGGCAGCGGAAGCCGCCGAGATGCCCGTAGGTGATGTAGTCGTACTCATACTCCGTCTTGCAGCGGATGCAGTGTGTCGCGTCTGATATCTCGGGCTTTGCGCGGGAAGGAGCGGCGCCCTTTTCTATGCCGAACCAGACGACACGGTTCGGCAGATCCCCTGCGAGTGAGGAGGTCAGCGAACAATCGGCGTTGAGGCACAATGTGGCATCCGGAACGGCGCGCAGACCTTCGCGGATATTCTCAAGGGTGTGCGTTACCTCGCCGTAGCGGTCGAGCTGATCGCGGAACAGATTTGTGACCACGACGACCTTCGGCCGGAGCTGGCCGAACACGCGCCTTGCGGCGGCCTCGTCGCACTCAATGACTGCATATTCCTTACGCGGCCTGCCGGTGATGCTGCTGTTCATCACAAACTCCGTTGTGATGCCGCTTATTAGATTCGCGCCCGAGCGGTTTGAAAAATAGCTCAGCCCCGCGTCGGCAAAGGCCTGCTCTATCATGCGGGAGCTGGTAGTTTTGCCGTTGGTGCCGGTGACGGCAACGGTTTTGACATCCCGGCTGAGGATGCTCAGCAGCTCCGGGCAGACGCGCAGTGCGAAGCGGCCGGGCATGGCCGTGCCGCCGCGGTGCAGCACACGCGATATGAAGCGCAGAAGCTTGCATAACAAAATGGCGAGAAAAGCTCTGAAATTCATGTGATATATGCCTCCATGCGGCATTCTGGCCGCTTATTCAACGGTAACGGATTTTGCGAGGTTGCGGGGCTTGTCAATATCGCAGCCGCGCTGGAGCGCGACGTAGTATGCGAACAGCTGGAGCGGGATGACGCCGAGCGAGGGCTGGAGGATGAGATGAGTGTCAGGCACGGTCAGAATATTTTCGACCGTCTTGCCCATCTGACGCTGCATGCCGTCCGTGGTCAGGGCTATGACGTCCGCGCCGCGGGCCTGGACCTCGACGATATTCGATACGGCCTTGTCGAAAAGCGGCGCATAGGTGCACAGCGCCACGACAAGAGTGCCCTCCTCGATCAGAGATATCGTGCCGTGCTTGAGTTCGCCGGCTGCATATGCCTCGGAGTGAATATAGGATATCTCCTTCAGCTTGAGGCTGCCCTCAAGCCCGAGCGCATAGTCGAGATTCCGCCCGATGTAAAATACGGAGCTGTGGTTGAAGTAGCGCGAGGCAAGGTATTTTATTTCATCGGTATTTTCAAGTAAGCTCTCCATCTTCTCCGGCAGGGCGAGCAGCTCCTCAACGATGAGCGCGTAGTCGGCGGGCTTTATGCTGCCGAGACGGTCGGCAAGCCATACGCCCAGCATATCCAGCAGCACGAGCTGTGTGCTGTAGGCCTTCGTTGTCGCGACGGCGATCTCCGGGCCGGCCCATGTGTAGAGCACATCGTCCGATTCGCGGGCGATAGAGCTGCCGACGACGTTGACTATCGAGAGTATCCGAGCCCCGAGCGATTTCGCCTCGCGCAGAGCGGCCATGGAATCCAGCGTCTCGCCGGACTGACTGATCACGATGACCAGCGTATGCTCGTCCACGAGCGGGTCCGCATACCGGAACTCCGATGCGAGCATGACCTCCACGGGCTTTCTCAGCAGACGCTCAAGATTATAGCGCCCTACCATACCGACATGGTATGACGAGCCGCAGGCGATTATGAATATCTTGCTGAGAGAATCCAGATATTCGTCACTGAATGACAGTTCTTCAAACTCGATGAGCTTGTTTTTGATACGAGGCGATATGGTTTTGCGTACTGCCTCGGGCTGCTCCATTATCTCCTTGAGCATGAAGTGGGCATAGCCGCCCTTCTCGGCCGCGCTGACGTCCCAGTCAACGTAGCTGTGCACCTTCTCGACGGGCTGCCCAAGTGCGTCGTAGACCTGAACGGAGTCCGCGGAGATGAGCGCGACCTCGCCGTCATCCATGTAGGCTATGTCACGTGTGTGCTTGATTATTGCGGTGACATCCGATGCAATGAAATTGCAGCCGTCGCCGTAGCCGAGCAGCAGCGGCGCATCCTTGCGGGCTGCTATGAAGCAGTCGGGAGCGTCGGCGCAGAGTATGCCGAGCGCGTATGCGCCCTCGATGCGGTCGAGCACCTTGTAGACCGAGCCGAGCAGATCGCCGCTGAGGAGATAGAAGTACTCAAGAAGCTGGGCGACGACCTCCGTGTCGGTATCGGAGCAGAAGTGGACTCCGCGGGAGATGAGAAAGTCTTTTATCTCGACGTAGTTTTCGATGATGCCGTTGTGGACGATGGCTATCTTGCCGCGCTCGCTCATCTGCGGATGAGAGTTTATGTAGTTCGGCTCGCCGTGCGTTGCCCAGCGGGTATGACCCACGCCGATGACACCGTCGACGCTTTTTCCGCCGTCGACCATGGCGCTCAGGACCTTGAGACGGCCCTTGGCCTTCTTGACCTGAAGCCCGGCGGTCTCCGATAAAACGGCGATGCCCGCCGAGTCGTAGCCGCGGTATTCCAGCCGCTCAAGTCCGTCCAGCAGTATTGGAGCGGCCTGTTCACGGCCTGCAAATCCGACTATTCCGCACATATTAAATTCGCCTCTTTCTGATAAGATAACTCCGAATGGAGAGATAAATCGCGATAATACTGAATTATACCACGCGCAGAGCCGGGCGACAAGAAGTATGTAGCCGACGGCGCGATTTCTCCGGAAAAAACAAAAAGGAACGGGGGAGAACCGTTCCTTTTCGTTATATGGTTGAGGACAAAATGAAAAAGATGAAAACTGTTACTTGTAGTTATTAATATAACCGAAAGATGTTTCGTAATAAACCGTGTAATTGTTACAGAAGTATTAAATGCAGCTTTTTTCAATCAAAGGCGATGTTCCAGACCGTGTCAGGCGGGACGGGAGAATCGAGCGCGACATATTTTTCGCCCTCCGGATCCGGGCTGAACAGCTCCGCCGTCTCCGCGCCGAGCAGACCGGCGAGCGCGGCGGCATTTTCAGCGCGCTCCCCGTCTTGGCAGATAAGCTCGCGTATAACGCATTTCCCGCCGTCGAGATAGGCCGCGGCAATACCGTTATCGAGCGCATACAGCCCGCCGCCGTAAGTGCTGCACAGCAGCGCCTGCAGCTCCATGCACGCGGTGCTCACACGCAGATGCGGTACATCGGAAAGCAGTGCCTCACGGCGGGAATTATATTCCGCCGCGCCGATAAGTCGGCACGCCGTGCCGCTGCCGGCAGAAACGGACTCGCACCGGCGACGCAGTATATGGTGCGTGCCAATGAGCTTTTCATACCATGGGTACAGAGGATCATTGGCCGGAAGAGTGCATATTATTTCCGCGCCGACCGTCCTTGCGGCATCTGCCGCCGCCCGGGTCAGCGCAGTGCCTATGCCCAGACTGCGGCAGCGTTCGTCGACGGCGACGGCGTAAATATAGCCGACCCTGCGTCCGTCGGAAAGCTCCATGCCGCATATCGCGTAGGCCATGCCGACGGCCTCGCCGTCAAGCTCCGCTGCAGCGCCGACGCCAAGCTCCGGCAGCAGCGCAAAAAAACCGTCTATCAGTGCCGCGTCGTCTCCGAAGCAATCCGCCCACAGTGTGCCGAGCGCGGGGCGGTCGCCCGGCTCGACCGGACGTATCGTGAAGTTCCCGCTCATTCGTGTATCCACCTCGCGGTGTATTTTTTGAGCAGATACTCCGGTTTATACGACAGCTTTGAGGTGCGGAGGGAGTCAAGTCCCATATCATCCTCACGGTTGATGTATTTGAGCTCAGGGTGTTTGGCCATGAGCATGCGCGTGAGCTCGCGGCAGACCATCGGGTACGCGCCGTTCACATCGGCGCGTGCCTTCTCAAAATGCACGTCAAAAGTGTCCCGGCATGCAAATTCGCCCATGGTAAAGCCCATTATTTCACCGTTTGCGTACAGCACCCCACCCTCGAGGCCGAGCTGCTCAAAGGCGGCGAAGGCGCGGATTATCGCGTCATGCTCGAAGGCTATGCTCGGGTCGAGCCGGGCTGCATTATCCTCCGACCAGACGGACAGCATATCCATACAGGCGGGGATCAGTTCACGCGTCATCGGCACAAAATGCCAGTCATATTCGGCTTCAAAGCGGTTGCAGTGATTTTTTTTACCGTGCAGCGCCTTGCCGGAATAGGTGGCGAGCTTTTCGGCCAGATATATATAGTCGGCGTTATTCACGTCCTCGGTATAGCTGAAATGACCGGGATATTCGGCCTCCAGCTGGGCGCGATGCTGCTCGGTTATACCGCGCAGGCAGAAGGGGTAGCCGCGCCAATGCGCAAATTCGCGCAGAGCTTCTATTGCGGGGCGCAGCTCACCGGTCCCGATGGGGAACACAAAGGTGGGCTTGCCGTCGTATCGGAGCTTGGTGAGCATACGGTCGCCGCAGCGGGCGGCGAGCTGCTTGAAGTGCTTGTCCCAGATGTAGATGTTGCCGAAATTGTAGTCGGCGCTGGGGCTGTTTTCTTTCATGACGATCTCGTCTATCCAAGACTTGTCGGAGAGCTTGATTGGGGTAAAGTTTATCATGGGTACCTTTCTTTTCGGGTGATATTTTGGGGCTGTGATGCGGTGCCGGGCATGCGCCTGTGCGGAGTACCGGCGTCAGTATATGTCACATTCCTCGCGGATGGCGGCGCGCAGGGCAACAAGATCCTCAAAGGTCTCGGGCCGCTTGGTCGGGTCGCGGAGAAGAGCGGAGGGGTGATATATCGCCATATAGCGGCGGCCGCCCTGCTCGAACCACTGGCCGTGCTCCCGCGTGATACGGAAATCCGGCTTTATCATTGCCATTGCCGCGATACGGCCGAGGC
Source organism: uncultured Oscillospiraceae bacterium (assembly GCA_934589325.1). The sequence goes on from CAKTNU010000009.1 coordinate 9,067, forward strand.
AGACGATGAGTTTCGGGTCCACAAGCGCTATCTGCCGCTCCAGCCACTCGGAGCAGGCCTCCTGCTCTGGCGTCTGCGGGTCGCGGTTGTGCGGCGGGCGGCACTTGACGACGTTGGCAATATACACCTTCGTGCGGTCGAGGTCAATAAGCTCAAGCATAGTGTCCAGCAGCTTCCCGGCAGGGCCGACGAAGGGCTCGCCGAGCAGATCCTCCTGCTCGCCAGGACCTTCGCCGATGAGCATGACCTGTGCGGACTCATTGCCGACCCCGAATACGAGGTGCCTTCTGGTGCGCCCGAGTTCACAGCGCTCACAGCCGGCGCAGTCGGCTTCTAGATTTTCCCAGCTGTCCATTTCTATTCCTCCGAACCCCTTGCCAGCGTCAGCAGCAGCTCGCGGCGGTTGTTGGCGGGGTATTCCATTACGTAATCAAGCAGAAAGCGGAGCATATCACCGAGCTCCCTGCCGCGCAGTCCGATCTCGAGCAGATCATCACCGGTAACGGCGAGATGCTTCATCGAAAAGCACTCTCCGCTCTTCAGTGTTGCGCGCAGCTCCTTTGCACAGGAGCCGCCGGTGAAGGCATCGTAGCACTGTGCAGCACAGCTGACGCTGTCGACACCGTAGCGGCACAGGAGCCGCTTCCATGCGACGCGGTCGGCAGGCTTCGGCTGCTTTACGAGCGCGGCCGCGTCCGTGCAGCAGCGTATCGTCCGGCTGTCGAGCCGGAGAGCGGTCAGAAATTCCTCAGCGGAGCCAATGCAGCCGAACTTCTCAAGCGCACAGCACAGGGCGGCCCAGCGCTGCATGGCCTTGCGCGGCATGGTGCGCAGCCGCTGCAGCCGCCACGGATCCGGCATGCGCTTTTTCAGAAATGCGTCGAGCAGGCCGAGGCTGATGAGCGTATATACCGTGTCCGGCGAAGGGGTGAGCAGGATCTTTTCTACCTCGTCCCGCACACGCTCCGGCGCGAGCGAGGCGGCGAGAGGCGCTTTCTTTTCTATAGCGGCGAGAGTGACCGGCTCTATCTCAAAGCCGAGGCGGGCCGAAAATCTCAGTGCACGGAACATACGCAGTGCGTCCTCCTCAAAGCGAAGCTCCGGGCAGCCGACGCAGCGGATGATCCTGTCCCGGATATCGTCAACGCCGCCGAAGGGGTCGGCCACGAGACCGTCAGGCGGGAGGGCGATGGCGTTCATCGTAAAGTCGCGGCGGCTCAGGTCTGTGGTCAGGTCGCCGACAAAGCTCACGGCATCCGGGTGGCGGTGGTCGGCATAGGAGCCGTCACTGCGGAAGGTCGTGACCTCTACGGAGCGGGAATTGACACAGACTGTCACGGTGCCGTGCTTCAGACCGGTAGGACGGGAGTGCGGGAATATCTCCAGCGTCTGCTCCGGAAGGGCGCTGGTGCAGATGTCCCAGTCCTGCGGATGTACGCCGAGTATCATGTCGCGCACGCAGCCGCCGACAAGATATGCCGCATGGCCGCGGGACTGGAGCGTGACGAGTATATGCTTGACATATTTCGGAGGGCTTATATTTGCCATATATTCACCCCGTGGATATTAAAATATGGATGCGGTGCAGAATATTTGCTTGCAATGGAACGTGATGGGTATTATAATACCAGCGAAAGTTTTCAGCTGCACAGGTTTATTTTATCATTTACCGGCTGCAACATCAAGAGCCTTGTTAAAAGCGATATGGAGCGATTTTCATGATAGAGTTTGACAACTACTTATCTCCCGGGAGAAAAGGGCATCTGGTCGGCATCGGCGGCGTGTCAATGTCGTCGCTGGCGGAGGTGCTCAAGGGCATGGGCATAAGCGTCGTCGGGTCGGATATGAACGAGAACCCGAACGTCGTGAGCCTGCGCGCCCACGGGATACATGTCCACGTCGGACACGACGCGGCGAACATCACGGATGACGTGGAGTTCGTTGTGCGCACGGCGGCGGTGCATGATGACAACCCGGAGATAATACGCGCACGTGAGCTGGGAATACCGGTTTTCGAGCGGACGCAGGCCTGGGGCGCAATATCCAAGGGCTACAGCAACGCCTTGTGCATATCCGGCACCCACGGCAAGACCACGACGACCTCGATGTGCACGCACATCCTCATGGCCGCAGACCGGGATCCGACCGTTATGATAGGCGGCACGCTGCCGCTCCTGAACGCCGGGCACCGCGTCGGCCGCGGCAATACGATAATCATGGAGGCCTGTGAATATTACAATTCCTTCCTCTCTTTTCACCCGACCGTCGCCGTCATCCTGAATATCGAGGCGGATCATCTTGATTTCTTCAAGGATCTGGCCGATGTGCAGCACTCGTTCCGCGAGTTCGCGCTGCGCACACCGGAGGACGGCTGCGTCGTCGCAAATGCGGAGGATGCGAACACCATGGAAGCGCTGAGCGGGATACCGCGCCGCATCATCACCTTCGGATTGACAGATAAGGCTGACGTTTATGCCGAAAACATTCAGTTTGTCGGCGCAAATTCGAGCTTTGATATTATGTATAAAGGCAGAAAGTTCACGGATGTGACGCTGCACGTGCCGGGGATGCACAATGTGAAGAACGCCCTTGCCGCAACTGCCGCGTCTATCTGCCTCGGGATACGCCCCAACGCCGTCAAGTACGGGCTGGCGGGCTTCAACGGTGCCGGCCGCCGCTTTGAGTTCAAGGGCAAATACAACGGCGCGGATGTCTATGACGACTACGCGCATCATCCGGGCGAGCTGAAGGCGCTGCTCGACACGGTCGAGAACCTGAACTACAAGCGCTCCATAGTCGTTTTCCAGCCGCATACCTATTCGCGCACCGCGGCGCTGTTTGAGGATTTTGTGACGCAGCTCAAGCGGCCGGACGTACTGTTTCTGGCGGAGATATATGCCGCTAGGGAGCGGAATACTATAGGCATCTCCTCGGCGGATCTTGCCGCGAGGATAGACGGCGCACGCTTTTTCCCGACCTTTGACGAGCTTGAGCAGGCGCTGCGCGAGACGCTGGAGCCTGGAGACATCGTCCTTACCGTCGGTGCGGGCAACGTGTACAAGATAGGCGAGGATATACTGGCCGATAACAAAGAGTGATCAATTCAAAAGCCATCCGCGAGGGTGGCTTTTTGCGCAGACATGGAGCGGAGGCGGCACCGCTGCCCTCGCTGATCGATATTGACATCAAAAAATCATATATATTCTGGAGGTACAAGCATGACTGACTACAGAAAAATGTATGCGGAGAAGCTGACGACGGCCGATGAGCTGGCGGCGCGGGTCGAAAGCGGCTGGAGCATCGGCATGGACACCTCCGTGTCCGCAGCGCCGGAGATAGTCTCCGCGATAGCGCGGCGTGCGGCGGCCGGAGCGGTAGAGGGGCTGACGGTGCAGACGATACTCGACGCCTACCCGTTCGAGTTCTATGCCGACGAATCGCTCCGCGGAAAAATGACCGGCCTGTCGTGGTTCTCAAGCGCCGGGGCGCGCCGTGCGATAAACGGCGGCTGGGCGGACATTCTCCCGGCATATTACCGCGACATTCCAAAGCTCATCCGCGAAAACTATGAGTATGACGTTGTCCTGCTCTCCGTCTCGCCCATGGACAAGCACGGATATTTCAGCCTTGCCACCGCAAACTCCTATACGGAGGCGCTTCTGGACCGTACAAAACGGGTATTCCTTGAGGTCAACAGCTTTCAGCCCCGTGCCATATGCGGCGGGCAGGTACACATAAGCCGCGTCGACGGACTCATAGAGCATGATGCGCCGCTGCCTGTCATGGCCCCGGCGAAGATCGACTCCGTCAGCGAGACGATAGGCGGCATAATCGCCGAGCAGATACCCGACGGCGCCTGCATACAGCTCGGCATAGGTGCGATACCGGATGCCACGGGCATGGCGCTCAAGGCCAAGCATGACCTCGGCATCCACACCGAGCTTTTCACCGATTCCATGGTGGAGCTCATCGCGTGCGGAGCGGTCAACAACAGCCGCAAGAAGATACACCGCGGCCAGACTGTCACGACCTTTGCATACGGCTCACAGCGGATATATGACTATATCGACGATAACCCTGCCATAGCTATCCTTCCCGTGGACTATGTCAACGATCCGGCGGTCATCTGTCAGAACGACAATATGATATCCATAAATTCCGCCATAGAGGTCGACCTGTTCGGGCAGGTCTGCGCGGAGAGCATCGGCACAAAGCACATGTCCGGCTCCGGTGGGCAGATAGACTTTGTCCGCGGCGCATGCCAGTCGAAGGGCGGAAAGAGCTTCATCGCCTTTGCGTCCACGACCAAAGGGACAATAAGCAAGATACGCGCCAGCCTGACGCCCGGCGCCGTCTGCACTACCAGCAAGAATGACGTGGACTATGTGGTCACCGAGTACGGCATCGCGCACCTGCGTGGGCAGAGCCTAGCGTCCCGCGCCCGCCAGCTCATCTCGATAGCGCATCCGGACTTCCGCGACGAACTGCTGTTCGAGGCAAAGAAGCGCGGGATAATGGTTTGAGCCGGGGCTGATATCGTGCCAAAAAAATTTTTTGAAAAAAATAAAATTTCCTCTTGACTTTAGCGCCTAAAAGGAGTAAAGTGTGCCCATCAACAACGGAGGCAGAAACAATGAAGGCTAATTGCTTCGCATTTGCATACGGCTATTTCTATTACTTTTTTATGAAAAGTAATAGCGTTTTGTGCTGCGAAGAATTACCCGATATTTGATACTTAAACTGCTTTAGGGTGCCGCACAAACGCTTGTTTGTGCGGCATTTATTTTTCCGTTGCGAGCAAAGACAAGGAGATATGAAAAATGAAAAACCTGAAAAAACTTACCGCTGTTCTGTGTACGCTTGTGATGCTGCTTGCGCTGTGCGCCTGCGGCAGCACCGCGGCTCCGGCCGCACAGTCCGAGGCTCCCGCCGAGGAGAGCGCCGCCCCGTCTGACGATGCCGCCTCCGACGAGACCTTTGTCGTCGGCATCTGCCAGCTCGTTCAGCATGATGCGCTCGACGCTGCGACCGAGGGCTTCAAGCAGGCCCTGACCGATAAGCTCGGCGACAAGGTCACCTTCCAGGAGGGCAACGCCTCCGGCGATGCGGCGACCTGCTCCGTCATAGTCAACCAGTTCGTATCCGATGACGTTGACCTCATCATGGCAAATGCAACTCCCGCACTGCTTGCAGCCGTTGCCGCAACCAATGAGATCCCCATCCTCGGCACCTCCGTCACCGACTACGGCTCCGCGCTTGAGATAAGCGATTGGACCGGCACCACCGGCTTCAACGTGTCCGGCACCTCCGACCTCGCTCCGCTTGACGGTCAGGCGGCAATGGTCAAGGAGCTCTGCCCTGACGCAAAGGTCGTCGGTATCCTCTACTGCTCCGGTGAGCCCAACTCCAAGTTCCAGGCCGACACCATCACTCCGATGTTCGAGGAACTGGGCCTTGAGGTCAAGGAATTCACCTTCGCCGACTCCAACGATGTTGCAAACGTCACCGCAAACGCCTGCTCCGAGTGCGATGTACTCTACATCCCGACCGATAACACCGCCGCCTCCTGCACCGAGGCCATCAACAATGTTGCACTGCCCGCAGGCGTCCCCATCATTGCCGGTGAGGAAGGCATCTGCCGCGGCTGCGGCGTCGCCAGCCTGAGCATCTCCTACTTCGACCTTGGCTACGCCACCGGAGAGATGGCCTACGAGATACTCGTCGAGGGAGCAGACCCCGCTACCATGGAGATCCGCTTCGCTCCGCAGTTCACTAAGATATTCAACTCCGTCAACTGCGAGGCACTTGACCTGAGCGTCCCCGAGGACTACGTCGCCCTCGGCTGACAGCCGGAGATTTGAGATCAAATACCTGTCAGAGACTTTCAAAAAGTCTCTGACAGGATCGTCGGCGTTTATAAAATATAGGTTTTAAGGAGAATTTATCGTGAGTATTACGGCATATTTCGCTTCACTCAGTCTGCTGAAGCTCGTAAAGAATCTGCCCGGCGGCGTTGCGCAGGGGCTTATATGGGGGCTTATGGCTCTCGGAGTGTACATCACCTTCCGGCTGCTCGATGTGGCTGACCTGACGGTTGACGGCTCCTTTACCACGGGCGGCGCTGTGACCGTGATGCTGATACTTGCCGGCGTCCCGGCCTGGGCTGCGCTGATCGCTGCTGTGATAGCGGGTATGCTTGCGGGACTCTGCACCGGGCTCCTGCACACGAAGCTCGGCATACCGGCGATATTGGCGGGAATACTCACGCAGTTTTCGCTCTACTCGATAAATCTGCGCATAATGGGCATGGCCGCGAACAAGGCTGTCAGCGTGGATAAGTTTTCGCTCGTCCTTTCTTCACGCAGCATACCCGGTGCCATACTGACCGGCGCGCTCGTCGCGCTCGCGCTCATTGCGCTGTTCTACTGGTACTTCGGCACCGAGCAGGGCTCCGCCCTCCGCGCTACCGGCAGCAACCATAATATGAGTGCCGCGCAGGGCATCAACGTCAACCGCATGAAGGTGCTGGGTCTTTCACTCTCGAACGGCATCGTCGCTCTCTCCGGCGGACTGATGGCGCAGTATCAGGGCTTTGCAGACGTCAATATGGGCCGCGGTGCGATAGTCATCGGCCTTGCGGCCGTGATAATCGGCGAAGTGCTGGCCCGTGCCATTCTCGGCAAGCATCTGAATTTCTTCGGTACGCTGACCTTTACGGTCATCGGCGGTGTGATATACTACGCCGTCGTCGTCATAGTCCTTTGGCTGCGGCTCAATTCCAATGACCTCAAGCTGTTCACTGCGGTGATAGTTGCGGTATTCCTTGCAGTGCCGTATCTGCGGGCTAAACGGGTAAATTCCTTCGCAAGACTGAAAAGAAAGGCGGCTGAGCGCGATGCTTGATCTGATAAATGTACGCAAGACCTTCAACAAGGGTACGATAAACCAGCGCGTTGCGCTTGACGGCATAGACCTGCACCTTGCCGACGGCGATTTTGTCACCGTTATAGGCGGAAACGGAGCAGGCAAGTCCACGATGCTGAACGCCGTGGCCGGAGTGTGGCCTGTCGACGAGGGGCGCATAATCCTCGACGGCGAGGATATCACCGCACTGCCCGACTACAAGCGCGCAAAGTACATCGGCCGCGTGTTCCAGGATCCCATGATGGGCACGGCACCGAATATGCAGCTTGAAGAGAACCTCGCGCTGGCGATGCGCCGCGGTGAGCGCCGCGGGCTGCGCTGGGGCGTGACCAAGGCGGAGCGCGAGGAGTACCGCGAAAAGCTGAGCGGCCTCGGCCTCGGGCTTGAAGACCGCATGACCGCGAAGGTCGGGCTGCTGTCCGGCGGTCAGCGGCAGGCGCTGACGCTGCTCATGGCGTCTCTGCGCCGCCCGAAGCTGCTGCTGCTCGACGAGCACACTGCAGCGCTCGACCCTGCGACCGCTGCGAAGGTGCTGGAGCTGTCGGATAAAATAGTTGCCGAAAACAGCCTGACCGCGCTGATGATAACTCATAACATGAAGGACGCGATAAAGCACGGCAATCGGCTTATTATGATGAATGAGGGCAAAATAATCCTCGATATCAGCGGCGAGGAGAAGCAGAAGCTCACCAAGCGCGACCTCATGGATAAGTTCGCGGAGATATCCGGCACACAGGTCGAATCCGATCAGGTCCTCCTGACAAGATGAATAATAAAAAACTAGGAATGGGCCGTGCCCATTCCTAGTTTCGGCTCCGCCCGGCGGGGAAGGCTTCGAGCAGCTTGCAAAGTATTTCGCTGCACAGGCGGAAATCCTCCGGCGGCAGCAGTGCCAGCCTTGCCGCTAGTGCCGAGACATCGTTTTCCTCGGTGCGGCCAAAAATTATCGAGTCGCTCGACACGGAAAGCGCCGAGCAGACGCGTCTGAGCGCTGCAAGCGATATCCCAACCGTGCCGCGTTCTATCGCGGACAGACTTTTCGGCCCGATGCCGATCATCTCGGAAAACCGTTCCTGCGTGAAGCCGGCGGATTCCCTTGCTTTACGGATGTTTGCGCCTATAAAGACGTTCAGATCCTTTTTGTCAGTCATGTCAACTCCACCTCTTAGCATTAGTTTATGTAATGAAGTTGTTGACATGAACAGGTTATTTGCATTATAATTGATAATGCTGTTAATGCGATACATGCAAAAGCGCGGCGGAATACAAACTCAACACAGCCTCAAGAACATGCCGCATTTTGCGTATCACATACGGAAAGCGCCCCGGGCAAAACCGGAGCGCTGTTTTTTGCACATCACGCCGCCTTTTTCCGCGGCGTGAATTATTTTTGCCCGGACGCTAATATTATAGTTGTATATCATCAAAAAAGGGACTGATATTATGAACCGGAAGCTAAAAAACATCCAGTGGAAGCCGCTCATTATTGCCGCAGTGATACCGCTTGCGGTCGGGGGTGCGGCCGCGCTCATCACGAACGGAGGCTTTCGTGATTTTGCGGCGCTGAACAAGCCGCCGCTGTCGCCGCCTGCATGGGCGTTCCCGGCGGCATGGACGGTATTATATGTCCTTATGGGTATAGCGTCCTACCTCGTGTATGTCTCAGATAAATACCCCGGCCGCATTGAGCGTGCGCTGACGGTCTATGCGGTGCAGCTTGTGATGAACTTCTGCTGGACATTGATCTTTTTCAATCTCCGGCTGTATCTGGCGGCCTTCATATGGCTGGTCCTGCTGTGGCTTGCCATCGCGTGGACGGCGCTGCTATTCCGATATATCTCAAAAACGGCGGGGCGGCTGATGCTGCCGTATCTGGCCTGGGTCGCCTTCGCTGGATACCTTAATATGGAAGTATATATCCTTAACTGAACCGCAGCGGCGAATTACTTCAAAATTTTTTCGGCACTTGCAGATAAGTGTATGAATAGAATCGTGCGGCATGAAAAAAGGGCGGGAGTTTATTGTGTGAAAACTGAAATTTGTCTGAAAATATCGGGTTTTTCTTGCATCTGAACAGGCAATGTGCTAAAATACTAACGATAGTGCATAGGTGAGAATGCGCATATTTTCCGGAACAGGGAGGGACGTATATGGAAAATAAAGCCAAGATTATTACGGTCGCAGGCAAGGGAGGAGTCGGCAAGACCTCTATCTGCGCATCCATCGTGAGACTGCTTGTCGAGCGGTATCCAGACAAGAAGATACTTGCGATCGACGCCGATCCTGCTGTCGGTCTGTCCGTTGCTCTTGGCGTGGATGTGAAGCTGACGCTGGACGATATACGTATGAGTATCGTGGACAGTGTTGAAAACGGAGAGACCAGAGAAGCGCTGGAGCTTCTCAGCGAAGCGCGGTTCAGAATATTTGACGCGCTGGTTGAGATGCCGGGCTTTGCGTTTCTTGCAATAGGCCGTCCGGAGAGCTCCGGCTGCTACTGCAAGGTCAACTCCTACCTGAAGGAAGTTATCGGACTTCTGGCAAACAGCTTTGACTACGTTGTAATCGACGGTGAGGCGGGGATCGAGCAGATCCAGCGCCGCGTGATGGAAAAGGTGACCCATCTGCTGCTCATAACCGACCAGAGCAAGAAGGGCGCCCAGGTCATCAGCACCATCAAGGGCGTGGCGGACGAGCTTATCGCCTATGACAAGATAGGCGCGATCGTGAACCGCGTCACTAACCCCGAGCTTGCGGATCTGATAAAGGTCCCCGGTGTGGATATACTGGCGTATATCCCTGCCGACAAGACCTTCGCCGCAAACGACATCAAGGGCAAGAGCGTTCTGGAGCTTCCCGCTGATTCTGCAATGCTTGCAGGCACGAAGGAAGCCCTGACCAAGATCGGGATCCTGTAAGGACCCCGTAAGACCGTATTCGATGGGGAGTATCCCGCGGCCCCATAAAATAGAAAACTTTAAGAAGAGGTGTAACATTTGAAAGATCTTAAGCATCTGATCTACTTCGAAAGTCTGCTTGAGAACGCCAATAACGAGCTGGTGCAGAAGGCACAGGCCGAAGGCAACCTCGCCCTCGGCTATACCTGCTACCATGTTCCCGAGGCGCTGCTCAACGTAGGCAACTGCTTCTCCGTGCGTCTGCGCGCACCGCACACCGGCTCCATCGACATCGCGACCTACTACATGTCCAACTACACCTGCGAGTTCGCCCGCGCACTTGTCGAGCGCGGCATCGAGGGCGGCTACCAGTTCCTCGACGCAATGATAGGCGTCGACGCCTGCTCGATGATGAACCGTGCAATGGAGCACTTCGAGATTCTCAAGGTCAACGAGAAGCCCAACTTCTTCGTTACCCACTGCGACATCCCTTACAAAATCACCGACTACACCCTTGATTCTTATGTCAAGCAGATGCGTATCCATGTGCTCGACAAGCTGACCGAGGTCTACGGCGTGGATACCTCCGACGCAGCTATCCGTCAGGCTGTCAAGGAGCACAATGAGGTCTGTTCCATCATCTCCGAGATGGGCGAGATGCGCAAGGCAGAGAACCCCGTCATCACCGGCTATGAGTTCCATGTCATCAACCTCGTCTCCTACACCTGCCCGAAGGCTCTCATCCTGCCTTACCTGCGTGAGACCCTGAAGGAGCTGAAGAAGCGCAAGCCCGACGAGAAGTCTCCGTTCCGTGCCCGCGTTGCGATAGTCGGCTCCGAGATCGACGATCCTCAGCTCACCAAGCTCATCGAGGGCTGCGGCGCTCTGGTCGTGTCCGACCGTTACTGCTTCGGCTCCACTCCCGGCCGCGAGGTCATCGAGCTCAAGGACGACGAGGACGCTCTGCGCCAGATCTGTCTGCACGTAATGGAGCACTCCGAGTGCGCACGCTACATATCCGACGAGAAGGTGCATCAGCGTCGTGAGACCGCTGACCGCCTCGCAAAGGAGTACAACGCCGAAGGCATCATCTACGAGCAGATGAAGTACTGCGACTACTGGGGCTTCGAGCGCGCTCTGGTCTCCCATATCATGCACGACGAGTACGGCTGGCCCGTCCTGTCCATCGACAGACTGTACAACAACGGTAATTCCGGTCAGCTCCGCACCCGTGTTCAGGCCTTCGTTGAATCCCTTGAGATTAAGCG
>CAKTNU010000010.1 GCA_934589325.1 uncultured Oscillospiraceae bacterium
CGGTGCCAAGCTCGCCCTTCCTCGTCGGCGAGAGGACCTGTATGTCCTCGGGCGGGATATGCATCTTGTTCGGCAGACGAGTGGTACACAGCTCCGTTATAGTCTCGACCGAGCTTGCCGCCTGTAAACGCCGCAGGCGGAAAAAATCGCCTGTATTCTCGGCGAAATCCGGATGCTCTCCGTGATTTATCATGTGAGCATTGCGGACTATGCGGCTGCCGCCGTTCTGACGAAATATCTCCGTCAAACGCACGGTCGGTACCACGCCGCTGCGGATTATCGCGGAAAAGACATTTCCGGGGCCGACTGACGGAAGCTGATCAGCATCGCCTACGAGTATCAGCCTTGCATCCGGCGGCAGTGCCGACAGCAACGCATTCATCAGTATTATGTCAACCATTGAGCACTCATCAAGGATGACCGCGTCACATTCCAGCCTGTCCGACTCGCATTTTGTGAATACGACCGAATCACCAGTCTCATCGAATTTTGCTTCAAGCAGACGGTGTATCGTCGCAGCGTCGTGGCCGGTGAGTTCGGTCATACGCTTTGCAGCGCGGCCGGTCGGTGCGGTCAGCAGCGTTTTCATCCCCAGTTCATCAAACATCGCAAGCACGGCACGGATGGACGTGGTCTTGCCCGTGCCGGGGCCGCCGGTGAGGACGACTATCTGGTTTTTCAGCGCAAGCTGCAGGACTTGCTTCTGCAGCGGCGCATACGATATGTTTCTGCTCTTTTCGAGCTTTGCTATTATCTTATCTATATCCGCGCTGTCGCTGAATTTACGGCGGGACATTCTGGCAAGTATCTCGGCGGAATTTGTCTCCGCCTCATAAAGCTGCGGCAGATAGCAGGCGTTGCGCCCTGCGATATACTCATAGCGCACCTGGCCGCCTGATATCAGTGTTTCTATATTTTCGTCGACATCCGCCGGCTCTACTCCGATGAGCTTCGCTGTGGCATCTGCAAGCTGCTCTCTTGGGATAAAGCAGTGACCGTTGCCGGCGTTATGCTGAAGCTCAAAGATTATCGCGGCACAGATGCGGTTGGCGCTGTATCCGTCCACGCCCATTTCGAGAGCAAGCCTGTCAGCCTCGGCAAAGCTGCCTCCGATATGCACCGTGGCGAGAATATACGGATTGTCACGCAGGAGCTCCAAGGCGTCTGTCCCGTAATATTTATACATCCGCATTGCAAGGATGGGGCGCAGGCCGAATGAGCATATAAACTCCATAAGCCGTCGTATCCCCGCCTGACGCCGGAAGCTCTTGGACATCTGCTCTGCTTTCGCAGAACTTATGCCCTTTATCTCCGCCAGCTTCTCCGGCGAGTTTTCCAGTACATCGAGCGTCTTATCGCCGAATTTATTGACAATGAGCGCCGCCGTAGCAGGGCCGATGCCGCGCACTGCGCCGCCCGCGAGATATTCGTATATCGCCGGAGCCGAGCTCGGCAGCATCCGCTGTGAAAATTCCGCCTTGAACTGCCGCCCGTGGACGCTGTGTGATACCCAATTTCCGCTGACTATCATGGATTCGCCGGCAGCGGCATAAGGAAAACACCCGGCAACGGTAACCCTCTCACCGTTCTCATCCCTCAGGCGAAGCACAGTGTAGCCGTTTTCTTCATTTTTATAAATTACGGAATCGACCGTGCCTGACAGCTCTAACAGTTCGTTTTCATCCATTCGGGCAGCTCTCCATTTTCAACAAAAGTAATGCAGCCATGATCCTCCGCCATTGCCCCCGCAACGAAGCGGGTCTCCTCGTCAAGCTCCGTGCCGGTAATTATGATCCGGCAGCGCAGTATGCCGTTGTCGTTGAGCCAAAGCAGGCCGTTGAGCGTCTGCTCAAGCCTCGGCTCCGCGCCGGTAAGCCATATAATGACGTATCCCGTGCTGCTGCGGCCAAATTTGACCGGTGTCTGCATCATGTGCGCTATTATCCATAGGATTGCCAGGCATGCAAAGCATGCCGCGATGCTGACAAGGAATTTTGCCGTCATGCTCTCCCCTCCCCGGATATTATATGAGGAGACTGTGTGGAGCGTTACGGCAGCATTTTCTTCAAGAACTGGCCTGTATAGCTGCTTTCACAGGCGGCACATTCCTCCGGCGTGCCTGTGCATACTATCTCTCCGCCCATATCGCCTCCCTCGGGTCCGAGGTCAATGATATGATCGGCTACCTTGATAACGTCGAGATTGTGCTCAATGACGACAACAGTGTTGCCGGCATCGACAAAGCGGTCAAGTATATTTATAAGCCTGTGAACATCGGCAATGTGCAGCCCGGTCGTAGGCTCGTCAAGAACATACATGGTGCTTCCGGTGCTTCGCTTTGAAAGTTCCGTTGCGAGCTTGACGCGCTGGGCTTCGCCGCCGGACAGCGTCGTGCTCGACTGGCCGAGCTTGACATAGCCAAGGCCGACGTCTCGCAGCGTTTCGATCTTATGCAGTATCTTGGGTTGATTTTCAAAGAAGACACAGGCCTCGTCAATAGTCATGTCAAGGACCTCGGCAATATTCTTGCCCTTGAAGCGTACCTCCAACGTCTCACGGTTATAGCGCTTTCCATGGCACACCTCACAGGGAACATACACATCCGGCAGGAAATGCATCTCTATCTTCAGCAGGCCGTCGCCGCTGCATGCCTCGCAGCGGCCGCCCTTGACATTGAAGGAGAAACGCCCCTGACCGTAGCCGCGGAGCTTTGCATCTTGAGTTGAAGCAAATAGCTCGCGTATATCGCCGAAAACGCCTGTGTAGGTAGCGGGATTGGAGCGCGGCGTGCGGCCGATCGGACTCTGGTCAAGCGCTATGACCTTATCAACATATTCGAGCCCGTCAATGCCGCTGCACTTGCCGGGACGGACCTTGACACGGTTTTTCTCTGCGGCAAGAGTCTTGTACAATATCTCGTTTATAAGCGAGGACTTGCCGCTGCCGGATACACCCGTCACGCAGACGAGCTTGCCGAGCGGGATGTCCACGTCGATATTTTTAAGGTTATTCTCCTGCGCACCGCGTATATGCAGGCATTTCCCGTTTCCGGGACGGCGCGTCTCCGGTACGGGTATCTTCTTTTTACCGCTGAGATACTGCCCCGTCACTGACTCCGGGCATGCACAGATATCGTCAACAGAGCCTGCGCAGACTATTCTGCCGCCGTTTACACCCGCCCCCGGGCCGACGTCAACGATATAGTCCGCAGCCCGCATGGTGTCCTCGTCATGCTCAACGACTATTAGCGTATTTCCAAGGTCTCTCAGGCGCATCAGAGTGCGCAGCAGCTTGTCGTTATCGCGCTGGTGCAGTCCGATGCTGGGCTCATCAAGAATATACAGCACTCCCATCAGGCTCGAGCCTATCTGCGTTGCAAGCCTGATGCGCTGACTTTCTCCGCCGGAAAGTGTCGCCGCGGAGCGGGACAGGGTAAGGTACCCCAGTCCGACATTAACAAGAAAGCCGAGCCGGGACTTTATTTCCTTGAGTATACGCTCGGCAATAAGCATGTCCTTATCGCTGAGATGCAGGGAGTCTATGAATTTCAGCGCGCTGACGACCGGCAGATCCGTGAACTCTGCAATATTCATCCCGCCGACTGTTACTGCCAGCGCAGTTTTCTTAAGTCTGCGTCCTTTACAGTCCGGGCATGGAGTTTCGGACATACACTCCTCCAGCTCGGCGCGCATCGCGGGGCTTTGCGTCTCCTTGTAGCGGCGCTCAAGGTTATTTGCAATGCCCTCAAAATCACGTTTTATAACGCCGAAGCCCTCATTCTTCTCGTATCTGAGCTGAAGCGGCTCGCCCTTTGTGCCGTAGAGCAGCACGTCGACAGCCTCTTTGGGAATATCCTTTATAGGATCCGTGAGCTTGAAATGATAGCGCCTTGCGAGAGCGTCATAATACATTCTGGATATGGAATCGCCCTTCGCATTGCCCCAGCCGCTTGCGGTTATGCCTCCGTCCATGATGCTGAGGTTGGGATTCGGCATTATGAGATCCGGGTCTACAAGCAGGCGCATACCGAGGCCGGTACAGGTCGGGCAGGCACCGTATGGGTTATTGAACGAAAACAGGCGCGGCGCAAGCTCGTCAATGGATATTCCGCAATCCTCACACGCATAGTTCTGCGAGAAGCTGAGCTGTCTGTCCTCGCCGACTACGTCTACCGTCAAGAGGCCGCCCGCAAGTGCCATTGCGGTCTCTGCAGAGTCCGTGAGGCGTCGAGTAATCTCCGGCTTTATTACGAGACGGTCAACAACTATCTCTATAATGTGCTTTTTATTCTTCTCGAGCTTTATTTCCTCGGTAAGATCGTACATGATGCCGTCCACGCGGACGCGGACATAGCCGGACTTTTTTGCGTCCTCGAACACCTTGACATGCTCACCCTTGCGGGAGCGGACGACCGGTGCCATGAGCTGTATACGCGTCCCCTCCGGCAGAGCCATTATCTGGTCGACTATCTGGTCGATGCTCTGCTGACGTATCTCTTTGCTGCATTTCGGGCAGTGCGGCACACCGATACGTGCCCAAAGAAGGCGCAGATAGTCGTATATCTCCGTCACGGTGCCGACTGTGGAACGCGGGTTTTTTGAAGTGGTCTTTTGGTCGATGGATATCGCCGGTGACAAGCCGTCGATGTAGTCCACATCCGGCTTGTCCATCTGACCGAGAAACATACGCGCATAAGAGCTGAGACTCTCGACATACCTGCGCTGTCCTTCAGCGTATATCGTGTCGAACGCGAGGCTGGACTTGCCGCTGCCGGAAAGTCCGGTGATAACGACCAGCTTGTCACGCGGTATCTCCACGTCGATATTTTTAAGATTGTTTTCTCTTGCGCCTTTTATATAAATACTGTTCTGCATTTTGAATCTCTTTGCTTTTATTTTACCGTAATATCCGCGGTCTTTCCGCGGGTGAGCGTGATGAGCACATGCGGCTCAAGCTCTACCTGAAAGCCTATCCTGCCGGCACTGACTACCATCGTATCCTGTCCTAAGGCGGATTCGTCATAGGTCGTGACATACTGCTTTTTCATGCCTATCGGCGAGCACCCGCCGCGAACATATCCGGTCAGGGCGTTTATCTCATTGACGTGTATCATCTCTATCGATTTTTCGCCTACGGCTTTTGCGGCCTTCTTCAGGTCAAGCTCCGCTCCGACGGGTATAACGAATACATATATGCCCTTGCTCGAACCACGGGTGACAAGGGTCTTGAATATTTTTGCCGGGTCGATGCCGAGCAGCGCCGCCACGCTCAGCCCGTCCACGGCCTCGTCGCCGTGCGGGTAGCTGTGGGGCGTATATTTTATCTTTTTCTGCTCAAGCACACGCATTACGTTTGTTTTCTGCTCTGCCATCAGCTTCACCTTCATCTAAAGAAACATTATAGCCCAAATCGGCCTTTGTTTCAACACAAATTATTAAAAATCAAATCGGCGGCTCATAATATGAGCCGCCGATTCGGTTTGTTGTTTTTGGTATTGACTGTTAAGATGCAAGGCCAGTGCACTCTTGCCTGGCGATACTGATTTTTGATATATCAGCCGTCTATCTGGAATCTTGCCAGCATGTTCTCCACGCTGTTGTCCAGCAGCTTCAGAAATTGCTCCTGAGCGTTGCCCTTGGGTGTCGGCATACCCAGATCCAGCCACTGTGAGATAAGCCCTACTACTCCGTTTGCATAAAATTCGACAACGAACTCAAAATCGCCCCGGTCGATATTTTTGCCCTCGGAGACAATTATGGCAAAGCTTCTGATGCAGCTCTGAAGGCGGCGTTTGAAGTAACGCAGCATATAGATGCGGCTATTGGAGTTATATATGTTCAAAGCAAACGCGCTGTTGTCCGCAAGATAGGTGAAGAACATCATAACATCCTCACGCCAATGCTCGTAGACGACCTCACTGGGCAGGACACGGTTTGCATCCTCCTCAAATACCCATTCGAGCAGATCATATACATCGTCAAAGTGATAATAGAATGTCTGCCGGTTCACACCGCATATCTCAACAAGATCCTTTACGGTTATCTTGTCAATGGGTTTGACGATCAGCATCTGTTTGAGCGCTGCGCCAAGCGATTCCTTCGTTGTAGAAGCCATCCCAAGGACCTCCTGCTTTTTTTACATATTATATCACATTGCAGGGTCAAGTGTAAAGATTTTTTGCATAAGCTTGCTATGATTTGACAAAACCCCGTCCTGCGCTGCAAGACGGGGTTTTATTGGAGCTGGTAATGTGACTCGAACACACGACCCCTTCATTACGAGTGAAGTGCTCTACCGACTGAGCTATACCAGCGTCAACAGCAGACATTTTATCACAAGAGATCAGCAAAGTCAATCATGAATGTGAGACACAGTAAATTTTTTAAATATAGCCTGACAAATACGGTCCGCAGACCGGTGCTAATACTCCGCGTATATTGACAAATGTGACGAAAAAATTTTTTAGCGGAACTATACAAACGCCCGAAGAAATCTGCCGTCTCAGCGCATGTCAATACGCGGCATTGCCAAAATTTTTACGCTGATTTTACTTCCGCAAAAGTTACATAATCATTTCAGCAAATTATTTCTCAAATAGTTATCAACATTTTCAACAGGCTTTTCAACATCTGATTTTTGTTGATATTCCAGCGAAAATCCGTATTTTGCTGAAAAACTCCCGACGCCGCAAACGGGGCTAAGTTACAAAAAAGAAACAATAACTTGTTTACATAATGTAATAATTTCGCTTCACCTAAGCGTTGTCAAGAATAAGCCTGACTCCTTATATGACGAGAAAGTATCGCCGCAGACGATTATGTGGTCATCCAGCGTTATACCGACGGCGCGCAGCGCCCTTG
Organism: uncultured Oscillospiraceae bacterium; assembly: GCA_934589325.1. Next base: position 6,861 of record CAKTNU010000010.1, read on the forward strand.
CAAGATTTGCAGTAACGGCGTCATCTTCCCTCGACGGTCTGACCGATCCGCGAGGATGGTTATGCGAGATTATTACAGAGGCTGCCTTGTACCGCAGTGCAAGCTCCGTCATTTTCCGCACGTTGGCCTCGACCGTATTCACTGTGCCCCGGGATATCTCGCGGCAGCAAATCATGCACTTCTGCGAATCAAGGCAGAGCATATAAAGCACCTCGTCCCGCTCATACATGAATATCGGCATAAAGTACTTCCCTGCCGCGGCTGCACTGTCAATGCGCTTCAGCGGCTTGGTCTTGTCTATCATATAGCGCCGCGACACCTGCGGGATAAGGCTCAGCAGCAGAGCTGCATTTTCGCCCACTCCGCGCACCTCCTCAAGCTCCTGTACGCTTGCCTCGAACACGCCGGACAGCGAGCCGAAGCGTTCGAGAAGTTCATGCGCTATTGTATTTGTATCTGCCCGCGGGATGGCATAAAACAGCAGAAGCTCCAAAACATTTATATCATTGAAGTTGTCAAGTCCGTGTTCGAGATATCTGGTCTTGAACCGTTCGCGATGTCCGTCGTGAACTCCCATGTCTCTGCCCCCCGATCCGAAGAAAATCAAAGATCCATTGTCGCGTATGCGTTAAGATCGCTGCCCGCCCTGACTCCTGCCAGATATTCATAGTACGCCTGAGCCCCGACCATAGCGCCGTTATCGCCGCAGAGCTTAAGAGGCGGTATATACAGCTTAAGTCCGTTCTTTTCAGCAGCAGCCTTGAAATCAGCCCTTATGCGGGAATTTGCCGCAACACCGCCGGCAACGACTATCTTATCGCGCCCAAGTTCTCTTGCAGCCTGCATGGAGCGAGGCACGAGACTGTCGCTCACAGCCTTTGTGAAGGACGCCGCAAGGCTCGCCCGGTCTATATGTTCGCCCTTCTGCTCGGCTGTGTGCACCAGATTTATGACCGCCGTTTTCAGGCCGGAGAAGCTCATGTCATAGGGGTTCCCGTCTACATGGGATATGGGGAAATGATATTTCGTGTCGTCCCCGCCCTGCGAGAGCTCGTCTATCGGCTTGCCGCCGGGATACGGAAGGCCGAGCACTCTTGCGGTCTTGTCAAAGCACTCCCCCGCCGCATCGTCACGCGTTGCGCCCAAAATGTGCATATCCGTATATCCGCGCACATCAACAAGGATCGTATTGCCGCCGGATATTGCAAGGCACAGAAACGGCGGCTCAAGCTCCGGATATGCAAGATAATTGGCCGCAATATGGCCGCGGATATGATGCACCGGTATGAGCGGGACGTTCAGCGCAAGAGCGCAGGACTTTGCAAAGTTGACGCCGACAAGGACGGCTCCGATAAGCCCCGGCGCATATGACACGGCTACCGCGTCTATGTCCTTTCTGGTTATGCCGGCAGCATCTATCGCCTTCTGTGCAAGTATCGATATCGACTCCACATGGCAGCGCGAGGCTATCTCCGGCACAACGCCGCCGTATACCGCGTGCAGGTCTGCCTGTGAGAATATCTGGTCTGTCAGTATCCTTCTGCCGTCCTCAACTATGGCTGCGGCGGTCTCGTCGCAGGTGGATTCAAAAGCAAGTATTTTCAAAGCCTACGCCCCTCTTTGCATCATTTAAAAAATTTCGTCATCAGTATAGCATTTTCACGCGGAGATTCATAGTAGTTTTTTCGCGTACCGACAGGAATGTAGCCGTGTTTTGCGTACAATGCTTTAGCCGGAGTATTGCTTTCGCGCACCTCCAGCGTAACGAAGCTGAGCCCATGCTCCGCGGCGCGGCTATCCATTTCGGCTATCAACGAGTCTCCTATCCCATGCCTGCGGTATTCAGGTGAAACAGCCACATTGGATATATAGCCCTCGTCCAGCACGAACATCATTCCGACGTAGCCGGTGACGCGGCCGCTTGCGTCAAGAGCCGCGATAAACTCATGGTTTGCATCCGGCAGCTGGCTCATGAGCTGTTCTTCGGACCAGGGCATTGAAAAGCACTGCTTTTCAAGCTCGGCAAGCTGCGGCACATGCGCCGGGGATGCATCAGTTATTTTTATGCCGTCCATCAGTGCGCCTCCGCCCAGCTATGCCCTGTCTTGACATCTACGGTCAGTGGCACGGCAAGCTCCGCCGCATGTTCCATTTCGTATTTCAGCAGTTCACTCACCCGCTCCGCCTCGTTCTCCGGGCACTCGACGATAAGCTCGTCATGCACCTGCAGTATCAGCCGCGCTTCAAGCCCCTCACTGCGGAGCCGTCTGTCTACGTTGACCATGGCGAGCTTGATAATGTCCGCAGCGGTGCCTTGTATCGGCATATTCAGCGCAACGCGCTCTCCGAAGGAACGCATATTGAAGTTTGAGCTCTTCAGCTCAGGGAGGTTCCGACGGCGGCCGTACAGGGTAGCAACATAGCCGTCCTCCTTTGCCTTCTTCACGATGCTCTCCATATACTCATGCACGCCCGAATACTTTTCCATATACGCGTCCATATATGCCTTGGCCTCATTCGTATATACGCCGATGTCCTGCGCCAGAGAAAAGGCAGATATACCGTAGACTATGCCAAAATTCACGGCCTTTGCCCGGCTCCTGAGCGTCGGTGTTACCTCGTCTATCGGGACGTTGAAAACTCTGGACGCGGTGACGGTATGGAAATCCTCGCCGCTCCGGAAAGCATCCTGCATCGCCTTATCTCCGGATATATGCGCAAGCAGGCGCAGCTCTATCTGACTGTAGTCGGCATCCACAAGCGTTTTTCCCGGGGATGCAACGAACATACGGCGTATCTCGGCGCCGAGCTTACGGCGCACGGGGATATTCTGCAGGTTCGGCTCTGTGGACGACAAGCGCCCGGTAGCTGTAACTGTCATCTGGAAGCTCGTGTGTATCCTGCCGTCGGGCGAAATGACCTTTAAAAGCCCGTCGGCATAGGTGGATTTGAGCTTGGTCAGCATACGGTATTCTAGCACATCGTCGATTATCGGGTGCTTGCCGCGCAGCTTTTCAAGTATGTCGGCATTCGTGCTCCAGCCGGTCTTGGTTTTTTTGCCGGATGGCAGCATAAGCTCCTCAAACAGCACCTCGCCCAGCTGCTTTGGCGAATTGATGTTGAACTCATGCCCCGCCAGTTCCCATATCTTATTCTGATAGGCGGCAATGCCGGAGTTGAGACTTTCGCCGAAGTTGTAAAGCGCCCCGCGGTCTACCAGAAACCCCTCCTGCTCCATGCGGGCAAGCACCGAGCACAGCGGCAGCTCTGCATTATTATACAGCTCCGTCATTCCGAGCTCCGCAAGCTTGGCCTTGAGTGCGGGATACAGGAGATACACAGCTTCGGCTCCGGCAGATTCATGGCCGAGATAGCGTATTGATATCCGTTCAAGTCCGTAGGCGCTCTCTGTCGCGTCCAGCAGATAGGCTGCAAGCTCCGTGTCGAAAACGAATCCGTCAAGCGGCAGACTGTCTTTAAGCAGCAGCTCCATAAGATTTTTCACACCGTGGCCAATTTTTTTGACTTTGCCTGAGAAGAGCAGCCGCAGCAGCGGAGCACACTCATCCCCAAAATCGTTCCAGCTTACGGCGTACACCGCTTTACCGTCACATATCTCCAGACTGTCGAGGCTGCCGTCCGTCCAGACAGCTATCTTCTCCGCAGCCCCCATCACGTCCGAAAGCGCTTCTGCGTCCGCGCCCTCTATTCTCGGCAACGCCGCATAGCTCTCGTTCTCCGCAGCCGGGGCATCGCTCTCCGCGAGCTGCCACCGCTCAATAAATTTATTGAAGCCCAGCCTTTTGAAAAGCGCGTAAAGCTCCGGCCTGTAGTTTTTATTCCACAGGTTATCCTCCGGGCGGAACTCAAGCGGAATATTCCGGTCGATCTTGGCCAGCCAGTATGACAGTCTTGCGCTGTCCTCTCCGGCGGCAAGCTTTTTGCGCACTCCGTCCTTTATATCGATCGTATCCAGCTGCGAATATATTGCGTCGAGCGTGTCAAAACGGCGTATAAGCTCCAGTGCTGTTTTCTCGCCTACGCCGGGCACGCCTGGAATATTGTCAGACGCATCGCCCATCAGCGATTTCAGATCGACCATACGCTCCGGCTCGAAGCCGTACTCCTCGCGGAAGCGGGCAGGATCGTAAACTATGGTCTCCGTCTGGCCCATGCGGGTCTTGACATTGCAGACGGAGCTTGTGTCTGAGATAAGCTGCAGGCTGTCCTTATCGCCGGTGACTATAACGCAGCTCCAGCCGTCCTTTTCGCATATTGCGGCGGCAGTGCCGAGGATATCATCCGCCTCATAGCCCTCAAGCTCATAGCGGCGTATGCCCATATCGTCCAGCACTTCTTTAAGCAGCGGCATCTGCACCGCCAGCTCCTCTGGCATCGGCTTGCGCTGTGCCTTGTAGCCGTCATACTTCTTGTGCCGGAAGGTCGGCGCCTTGAGATCAAAGCTGACGCAGACTGCATCCGGCTTCTGCTCGTCGTATATTCTCTGAAAGATCGTCAGGAAGCCGAAAACGGCGTTGGTCGGCGTTCCATCCGGAGCATTGAGCGCACGCACACCGTAAAATGCACGGTTAACTATGCTGTTGCCGTCGATTATCATCAGCTTCATGACTTGTCCTCCCCGCGCAGACGGATTATCTCATCCCTGAGCTGCGCCGCTATCTCATATTCAAGCATCTTTGCCGCCTTGCGCATCTTATCCTCAAGCTGTGCGATAAGCTCCCGCCGTTCCCTATCGGTCATGCGCGTACCGTCGGAGCGCTTCGGAGCTGCGGCAGGCTCGCTGGATATCTCCAGCAGTTCGCGGACACTCTTAATTATAGTCTTAGGTACTATTCCGTGCGCCTCATTGTAGGCCATCTGCTTTTCACGGCGGCGGTTCGTCTCGTCAATGCAGGCGCGCATGGACGGCGTTATCACGTCGGCATACATAATAACTTTGCTCTCTGCATTTCTCGCCGCACGGCCGACGGTCTGGATGAGGCTTGTCTCGCTGCGGAGGAAGCCCTCCTTGTCGGCATCGAGTATCGCGACAAGGCCGATCTCCGGAATGTCAAGTCCCTCGCGCAGCAGGTTTATGCCCACAAGCACATCGAACTCGCCGAGGCGCAGGTCGCGGATTATCTCCATACGCTCTATGGTGCCGATATCGTGGTGCATATAACGGCACCGTATGCCGACATTGCCGAGGTAGGCCGACAGATCCTCGGCCATTTTTTTCGTCAATGTCGTCACAAGGCAGCGCAATCCCATTTTTATGCGCTCATTTATCTCGCATATCAGGTCGTCGATCTGCCCTTCTATCGGGCGGACAAATATTTCCGGATCAAGCAGTCCGGTCGGGCGGATTATCTGCTCAACTATCTGCCCTGCGCGTTCACGCTCATATTCTCCGGGCGTTGCGGAAACATATACGCGCTGATGGACGCGCCGTTCAAATTCCTCATACTTGAGCGGACGGTTATCAAAGGCGGACGGCAGACGGAAGCCGTACTCCACGAGCGATTCCTTGCGCGCCCTGTCGCCTCGGTACATTGCGCGCACCTGCGGCAGCGTCACATGGCTCTCATCGACGAACAGCAGAAAATCCTTCGGGAAATAGTCCAGCAGCGTCATCGGTGCACTTCCCGGGGCACGGTTTGAGATTATGCGCGAATAGTTTTCAATACCGGTGCAATAGCCCAGCTCCTGCATCATCTCTATGTCATACTCCGTGCGCTGGCGGATGCGCTGCGCCTCAATGAGTTTGTTATTTTCCTCAAACCATTTAACGCGCTCATCGCACTCTCGGCGTATTTCATTGATCGCGGCAGCCATCTTTTCCTTGGTCGTAACATAATGGCTGGCCGGATATATTGCGGCATGGCTCAATATTCTTGTCGGCATGCCGGTAACGACATTTATCTCACTTATGCGGTCTATCTCGTCACCGAAGAACTCCACGCGTATTGCCTTATCGTTCGAGTATGCCGGGAATATCTCCACCGTATCACCACGAACGCGGAACATGTTTCGTTCAAATGCTATATCGTTGCGCTCATACCGTATCTCAATGAGTTTTCTGAGCAGCTCATCAAAATTTCTCGTCTGCCCGGGGCGCAGTGATATGACCATGTTTGCATAGTCGATAGGGTCGCCGAGACCGTAGATGCATGAGACTGAGGAAACAACAATAACATCACGCCGCTCGAAAAGACTGGATGTCGCACTGTGGCGCAGACGCTCTATCTCGTCGTTTATCGAACAGTCCTTCTCAATAAAGGTATCGGTGTGGGGAATATAGGCCTCGGGCTGATAATAGTCATAGTAGGAAACAAAATACTCGACAGCATTCTCCGGGAAAAACTCCTTGAACTCGCTGCACAGCTGCGCGGCAAGCGTCTTATTGTGCGCCAGAACCAGCGTAGGCCGGTTGATGCGGGCAATGACGTTTGCCATCGTAAAGGTTTTGCCCGAGCCGGTGACTCCGAGCAGTACCTGTTCGTCTATTCCGTTTTCAATGCCTGCCACGAGGCCGTCTATCGCTTCCGGCTGATCTCCTGTCGGCTTATACGGTGATACGAGCTTGAATTTATCCATAGCTTTCTCCAAGAATATTGCATTTTAATAAGGTATTATATCACTATTATGCTCCGGACTCAATACCCTCGATCAGCAACAGCAAGGAACGGCAAAAAAGACTTGGCCGCAGCCAAGTCTTTTTATCAGTCCTTGTATTCAAACATAAGGTCGTACATACTGACTGTGTCGCCGTCTTTGACACCCATCTTTTCCATGCGCTCAAAGACGCCGGCTTCGCGGAGCACCTTGTCAAAGTACATCCGGCTCTCGTAGTCGGAGAAATTTATTGTCGCAACAAGGCGCTGGAGCCACGGTCCCTCAACGAGCCACATATCGTCAAACTGACGTATTTCAAGCTCCTCGGAGGTATCGATAACAGGCTCCGGCGGGACATAGTCGGCCTCGTAACTTATCATCGGAGGAAGCTCCGCCAGGCGGCGGGCGCACTCCTTCACAAGCTCCCGCGTTCCTTCATGAGTCACGGCACTCATCTCAAAGAACTCATAGCCAAGCTCCTCTGCTCTTGCGCGCAGGCGGTCGATATTGCCGCGCTCGTCCCCAAGCAGGTCACACTTGTTGGCGGCGACTATCTGCGGCCGCTCGGCAAGCTCCGGACTGTATTCGCGCAGCTCTGTATTTATCGCGTCAAAGTCCTCCACCGGGTCGCGCCCCTCGCTGCCGGACACATCGACAAGATGTATCAGCAGCCGGCAGCGGTCTATATGACGCAGGAAATCATGTCCAAGCCCCGCCCCCTCAGATGCGCCCTCGATGATGCCGGGAATATCGGCCATAACAAACGAAACGCCCTCGTCGACATAGACAACTCCGAGATTCGGGAACAGGGTCGTGAAATGGTAGTTTGCTATTTTCGGGTGCGCTTTGCTGACGACAGACAGGAGCGTCGACTTGCCGACGTTCGGGAACCCGACAAGTCCGACGTCCGCCAGCAGCTTAAGCTCCAGTGTGATATCATGGCTCTCACCGGGGAGTCCGGGCTTTGCGAATCGCGGAACCTGACGGGTCGGGGTCGCAAAATGCATATTGCCCCAGCCGCCGCGTCCGCCCTTCGCAGCTACAAAATTTTCTCCCGACGACATATCGTGCATGATAGCTCCTGTCTCGGTATCGCGGATTATTGTTCCTCGTGGAACCTTTATATACAGGCTCTCGCCGTCCTTGCCGTAGCAGCGCTTGCCCTGGCCGTTCGCGCCGTTTCCGGCAACATATTTGCGCTTATAGCGGAAGTCCATAAGTGTGGACATATTATCATCCGCAACAAATATGACGCTGCCGCCGCGTCCGCCGTCTCCGCCGTCTGGCCCGCCGGCCGCGACATACTTCTCGCGGTGAAAGGCGACGGCTCCGTCCCCGCCCTTTCCTGCGTGGACGCTGATGCGCGCTTTATCTACAAAAGAAGTTCCCATATTGCCTCCTTTTAGCGTTCGGATCAAAATACAAGACGGTCCCGCCGGGCGCCCGGCGGCGTCTTAACGAAAAAAGCCGGACGGAAACGTCCGGCTTTTCTGAGTCAGAATTTACTGAGCGATCTCTTCGTAAACAGAGACCTTTTTGCGGTCCTTGCCCATGCGCTCGAACTTCACGGTGCCGTCTACAAGAGCGAACAGAGTGTCGTCCTTACCCTTACCGACATTGGTGCCGGGATGGATCTTGGTTCCGCGCTGTCTGACAAGGATATTGCCGGCGAGGACAAACTGACCGTCGGCTCTCTTGGCGCCAAGACGCTTAGACTCACTGTCGCGGCCGTTCTTGGTAGAACCCATACCTTTTTTATGTGCCATTTAGGTTACACCTCCATTAGTCATTAGTAGCGGGGAAACTTATGCGTTGATGGTTTCGATCTGAACCTTAGTATAAGGCTGTCTGTGGCCCTGAGTCCTGCGGTAGCCCTTTTTGGGCTTCATCTTGTAAACGCGGACCTTTGCGCCCTTACCGTTCTTCACGACGTTTGCGGAGACGCTTGCGCCCTCGATGACGGGTGCGCCGAACTGTGCGGTCTCGCCGTCGATAACAGCCAGAACCTTGTCGAACTTAACAGACTCGCCGGCTGCAACATCGAGCTTCTCAACGAAGATAACGTCGCCCTCTGCCACGCGGTACTGCTTGCCGCCGGTAACGATGATAGCATGCTTCATGAACTTTTTCCTTCCTCTCTTCAGGTCTCGCTCTTAGGGCGGAGGGCATACCTCTCTTAATACCCCTTCGATGCGGCCTTAAAATAATAGCATGGCAAAGCTGCAATGTCAATATTTTTTTGCGATTTTTACCGTGTTCTCTGCGATATATAGTGTTATTTTCAGCCGAGGACCTCAATATTGTCGTCTATGAGCAGGAAGCTGCCGTCCATGCCGCTCTGGGAGACGAGCTTGGAGTGGTAAACGCCGTCGGCATCAGCGTAGGATATCATGAGATTGGGTATGCCGTCCGGTATCTCGGCGACAAGCTGGATCGCTCCGTCCTTAATATAGCTGCAGTACCAGTGCTCGCCGGTGACATAAAAGCTGCTGTCAAAATCGGCGTACTCCACGGAACTGACGCTGACGTTATATACCTCGCCGTTGACCTTGACGCACAGCGCGGTGCCGTCGGCGTCAACGCTTATCTTGTCGATTATCTCGGTGCCTGCCGGCAGCTCCTCCTGAGCCATGGCCTCAAGCTCACCGGAGCCGGTGCGCTGCACTGGCAGCCACTTGGGATCAATGTGCTCCGATATCTCATCATAGCTGAACTTAAAGTTTATAACGCCTGCCGCATAGGACGCGATCTCATACACGTCGGAGAACACGGTCAGTCCGTCGCTGTCCAGATACCAGTTACCCTCGCGGATAAGTCCGGCAAGAGCTGTCTGGACATCCTCCACCATGAGCTGACTCGAAAGCTCTTCGTCGGAATTGACCTTCTCTGTCATCTTCTCGGTCAGCCAGGTCTTGAATCCGTCCAGATCGTCGGTAAGCCTATCCAGCGTTATCTGTTCGCCGGTCTCGGAGTCAAACATATACCCGGTATAGCCGTACATGCCATGAACACCGCCGGTATATGCGTAGTCGGTGTAGAGATAGCTGACTACCCGCTCATCGGCACGCGCAACAACGACGGTGCGGTTGCTGGCCATAGTAAGATTGCCGCCTCCGCCGTATTGACGGACATAGCTGAGATTGTCATATGCCATATCAAGCATGGCGTTGATCCCTGCGCCGTAGCCGCCCTCGGTGTAGCCGTTGCCGGTGTAATACAGTTCGTCAAGCCCGGCAATAAAATCGTTTATTTTCTCCGATGCGGCGTCATTGCCGTTTATGCGGACAGTCGGCGTCTCATAGGAGAAGTCGAGTATCATCTGGCTCTCATCGTCCGGGGCATAGTAATTTTCCTTATACTCGCCTATGCTCACGGTGACATATGTCGATGGCGCGGCAGCGGGCTCCGCCGTGACCTCGGGCTCGGCCGTCTCTTCAGGTACGTCAACAGCCTCGCTCGGCTCCGTGCTCGGTGCGGGTATCTCTATCTGCTTCAGCTGATCGAGCTTATCGCAGCCGCAGAGAGACAGCGCCAGAAGCGCCGCAATAATAAATGCAAGTGTCTTTTTCATTTCTTCATCCTCCGGTTATCTGTCTATAATTCATATTGCGTCCATCGGGATGCGGCCCGTGGCAAGGGAGTTATTAGTATATCTGCCGTCGTCGGTTATTTCCTTTATAATATCTATCATTTCGGGGAAATCCACCTTTTGTGCCTCGTCCTCAAGCTCTATTTCCATTACAGCTCTGTCGCTCCAGAACGGGTAGACGTCTATCTCGAAAAGCTGGTCTTTATACTTCAGGCAGTAGCGCGTTTTATATATGCTCATGCGCTTTGGGTCAGCGCAGCGCAGATATTCGCAGTACTCCCGCTCGCTTATCTCATTTTCTATTTCCACCCGGCGCATATCGCTGACACGTGTCTTCATCGTGTGGGTGTAGACATATGTCCCATCCGCGCCGCGCTTGCGTACCCGCTCCGAGCTGCCCGGCTCCGGGCAGAGAAGATAGGTCTGTACAATGTCCGTTGCCTCGGCATTGCGGGCAAGTATCTTAAGATTCGGGTATCTGATAAGGAACTTCCGCTCGATCTCAAAGCCGTTATTGTTCATTTTCCGCGCCTCGTCCCGTAAGTATGCGCTGATTATACAGAATATTTATTAACAAATCAAGATAAGACAGTATTTTTTATATTTTAGGACACTTTACGCATACTGTCAAAATTATTACGCAAATCGTTAAATTCCTTGCAAGCCTGCCGGTTATATGCTATTATGACCATATCTTCAATCCGTAAGAGGTGGTTTTATGTCAAATAGACCCAATATTCTCAAACTGGCAACGAAAATCAGTCTTGAGAGCCTTACCTACACCGGCATAACCTATTCCAGCCCCGAGTACCGCATCCTTGACCCCATCGTCGACGACGATATGTGCAGCGTCATGATGCACCTGCGTCTTGAGACGAACCGTACCCTTGCAGATGTCGCAAAGCGCTGTCATGCGAGCGAGAGCTTTGTTAAGGAACAGCTTGACAAGCTCATAGCAGCAGGCATCGTCCGTTCCCGCAAGGTCGGCATCTGTGACTGCTACTACT
>CAKTNU010000011.1 GCA_934589325.1 uncultured Oscillospiraceae bacterium
GACTTGAGTCCGGCCAGATGCCCGACAAGCTCCAGGACTGCAACGAGCGCGATCCGTCCCTCTGCGAGATATACATCGTCGAGGGCGACTCCGCTGCAGGCTCCGCGATTCAGGGCAGAGACAGCCGTTTTCAGGCTATCCTCGCCATGTGGGGCAAGATGCTGAACGTCGAGAAGGCGAGAGCTGACAAGATTTACGGCAACGACAAGCTCTATCCCATGATAGTGGCGCTTGGCGCCGGCATCGGAGACGAGTTTAACATCGAAAAGCTCCGCTACCACAAGGTCATCATCATGGCCGATGCCGATGTCGACGGCAGCCATATCAGAACCCTGCTTCTGACCTTCTTCTTCAGATACATGCGCCCGCTCATCGAAAACGGCTATGTGTATTCCGCCGTGCCGCCGCTTTATAAGCTCAGCCGCGGCAAGACTCAGCGCGTAGCATACTCCGATGAGGAGCGAGACAGGATATCCGCCGAGATGCGCGGCGATAACCCGAACGTGAAGATAGACATCAACCGCTTCAAGGGTCTTGGTGAAATGGACCCGCACGAGCTGTGGGAGACGACCATGGACCCCGAAAAGCGTTCGCTTCGCCGCATCACGCTTGGCGACGCCGTCAAGGCAGACGAGATATTCACCATTCTCATGGGCGAAAACGTAGAGCCGCGCAAGGAATGGATAGAGGCCAACGCAAAATACGTTGTCAATCTGGATATTTGAGGAGTTAGCTTCAAATGGCACATAAGAGAGATTATAAACCCGAAGATATAGCCTTCCCGAATCAGGTCATAACCGAATCTGAACTGGTCGGCGAAATGGAGGACAGCTACAGAGATTATGCCATGTCCGTCATTGTCGGCAGAGCGCTGCCTGATGTACGCGACGGATTGAAGCCCGTACACCGCCGTATTCTGTACGCTATGTACGAGGATAATCTTACCAGCGACAAGCCATTCAAAAAATCGGCGACCTGTGTCGGTGACGTGCTCGGCCGGTATCATCCGCACGGAGACGCGTCGGTTTATGACGCGATGGTGCGCTTGGCGCAGGACTTCTCAATGAGATATATGCTGGTGGACGGCCACGGCAACTTTGGTTCCGTTGACGGCGACCCACCGGCTGCATACCGTTATACCGAAGCGAGGCTGTCCAAAATATCCAATGAAATGCTGAGGGATATTGACAAGGAAACGGTCGACTGGGATCCAAACTTTGATGAGAGCCGCAAGGAACCGCGTGTTCTGCCATCCCGTTTCCCGAATCTGCTTGTCAATGGCTCGAGCGGCATTGCCGTAGGTATGGCGACGAATATCCCGCCGCATAATCTTACCGAGGTCATAAATGCCTGTGTCTGCGTGCTTGATAACCCGGAAGCCACTTTGCCGGATCTGATGCAGCATATCAAAGGGCCGGATTTTCCTACCAAGGGCATTATCATGGGGCGCAGCGGCATACGTCAGGCCTACGCTACGGGGCGCGGCAAGGTCATTGTCCGTGCAAGGACTGAGTTTGAGGAGTTTGGCCGAGACCACAGGACCAGAATAATCGTTACAGAGCTTCCATATCAGGTCAATAAGCGTCAGCTTATCAAAAATATTGCGGATCAGGTCCGCGAAAAACGGCTTGACGGAATATCCGACCTTCGCGACGAGAGCGACAGAAACGGTATGCGCATGGTCATCGAGCTCAAGCGCGATGCAAATCCACAGGTCGTTCTGAATCGGCTCTTCGCCCAGACAGCGCTTCAGTCCAGCTTTTCGATAAATATGCTGGCGCTTGTGAACAATCAGCGTCAGCCGAGAATACTTTCACTGAGGCATATAATAGACGAATACCTGACCTTCCAGGAGGACATTATCATCCGCCGCACACGCTACGATCTGCGTAAGGCGGAGGAGAGGGCGCATCTGCTGGAAGGACTGCTCATCGCGCAGGACAATATAGATGAGGTCATCCATATAATCCGCACCAGCTACGACGATGCAAAGCAGAACCTTATGAAGCGCTTTGGACTCAGCGAGGTTCAGGCGCAGGCGATATGCGATATGCGCCTTATATCCCTGCAGGGACTCAACCGCGAAAAGCTGGAGATAGAATATAAGGAGCTTGAGGAGAAGATAACATATCTCAAGAGCCTGCTTGCAGATCCGGAGCTCATAAAGGGCGTTCTGAAGGACGAGCTTATCGCTCTGCGTGATAAGTACGGCGACAGCCGCCGCACTGAGATACAGGACGTTGTCGATGAGATAGATATGGAGGATCTCATTGAGGAAGAGCAGTGTGTCTTTACGCTGACCCATGGCGGATATATCAAGCGCCTGCCCGTGAGCGAATACCGCGCACAGGGACGCGGCGGCAAGGGAGTCCGCGCAATGGCGACTAAGGACGAGGACTTCGTGGAGACGGTATTCACCGCATCTACGCACGATAACATTCTGTTCTTCACCAAAGCCGGCCGTGTGTATATCAAGAAGGGATATAATATCCCAGAGGCGGGACGCAGTGCACGAGGGACCAATCTGGTGAATATAATCCAGATGGACAACAGCGCGGATAATCAGGAAAAGATAGCCGCGATGATAGGCGGACGCGGGCTGGATGAGGACAGCTACCTTGTGTTCGTCACTCGCAACGGTACGGTCAAGCGCATGAGTCAGTCCGCATTGAGGAATATCCGTGCAAACGGCATAAGAGCGCTGAATCTAGACGATGGCGACGAGCTGATCTCCGTTATCCAGACCGGAGGCGACGAAAATATCCTTATTGCAACGCATGACGGTATGTCGGTCTGCTTCAACGAGCAGGAGGCCAGACCCATGGGAAGGACGGCAGTCGGTGTGCGCGGAATAAAGCTGCGCGGAGAAGACTATGTCATAGGTGCCGGCAGCACCAGCGCAGGCTCTGCGTTGCTTACGATAACCGAAAAGGGCTACGGCAAGCGGACCCCGGTGGAGGAGTACTCCGTCCATGGCCGCGGCGGACTGGGCATAAAGAACTACAATGTTACCGACAAGACCGGAAAGATCGCCGACGTAAAGGTAGTGAACGATGAGGATGATATCCTGGTTATAACCGATGACGGCACGATAATCAGAATGTCGGCGGCGAATATCTCGCTGCTCAGCCGTGCCACCCAGGGTGTGCGCATTATGCGCATCATGGAGGGCAGCCGCGTCATCTGCATTGAAAAGACCGAGCGGGAAGAAATATCCGAGGCGGAAGCCGGGACAGAGACTGACGGCGAATAAAAATATTGTCATAGCGCCGATCTATGATCGGCGCTATGACGAAAATGACCGTCAATATATAAAATGAAGAGGACATAAAAATGGAGAAAAAGGACAAAAAGAAAAACGGATTGTCCGGATTTGGAATCATAGCGATCGTACTTGCGCTTATGTCCTCCCTTGCGGATATTATGGACGGTGCGGCGATGGGAGTTATCATAACGGCGGCAGTATTTATAGTTGTTGTACTTAATGTTGTAAAGGTATTGAAAAAAGTGAATACGGCGGCGAAGGACAAAGGACTTGAATATATAAATAAGCCGGCAGACTCCGTGCCGCAGAATACATCTCCGAGAACAACGGTAGTCACAGCTCCCGGAAGACATGTGCCGAAAATACAGTTCACGCATGAGAAAAATACTTATACGCCCGATAATGGCGACAAGTACATAGCTCAGCTGAACGGTTTTTTGAAAAACGGCATAATAGAGCGCAGCGAATATAATTATCTTCTCAAAAAGTATAGGAACAACAGTAAAAATTCATGAAAACAGTAACAATTTATACCGACGGTGCCTGCAGCGGCAATCCGGGGCCGGGAGGCTGGGGAGCGATATTGAGCTACAACGGCGTTGAAAAGGAGCTTTCCGGCGGTGAAAAGCAGACTACAAATAACCGCATGGAGCTTATGGGCGTTATATCGGCGCTTCAGGCGCTGAAGGAACCGTGTATTGTGGAGCTGTACTCCGACTCAAAGTATGTGATCGATGCGCTGAGCAAGGGTTGGGCACGGTCATGGCGCAGCAAGGGCTGGGTAAAATCCGATAAAAAGCCCGCGCTCAACAGTGATCTGTGGGAAACTTTGCTGGAGCTGACGGAAAAGCATGAGCTGCATTATCACTGGGTCAAGGGTCATGCGGAAAATGTGCATAATAATCGCTGCGATGCAATGGCTGTTGCAGAGCGGGACAAATTTGCAAAGCAGTAGACGGAAAAAGAGATGAATAATAAAAATTACAACGCAAAGCCTTTCAGTATTTTTATGTCCTATATTGCCGGACATAAAAAATTATTTGCCGTTGACATGCTGTGTGCGGCGATAGTCGCGCTTATAGATCTGATATTCCCATATGTGTCGCGGTACTCTATGAAGGTGATGCTGCCGGAGAAATTATACGCAGCCTTTTTCACGGTAATGGCCGTGATGGTACTGGCGTACATAATCAAGGCGGGGCTGTATTATATAATCACAGTTGTTGGACATAAGATGGGCGTGCTTGTCGAGTCGGATATGCGGCGCGACGTGTTTACGCATATGCAGAGCCTGTCATTCAGCTTTTATGATAAGAACCGTACCGGCGTTTTGATGAGCCGTATCACAAGCGACCTGTTTGAGATAACAGAGCTTGCGCATCACGGGCCGGAAAATATCGTTATCTGCGCGCTGACCATAGTTGGTGCGCTGATAGTGATGTTTGCGATGCAGTGGCAGCTTGCGCTGGTCATAACGATGGCGCTGCCGCTGTGCTTCTGGTTCACGATAAAGCAGCGCATCAGAATGAAAGAGGCGAATATAGAGGTCAAGCGCAAGACGGCGGAAATATATTCAGCTATCGAGAGCAGCATCTCCGGTATCCGCACGGCAAAGGCCTTTGCCAATGAGGAGCAGGAGAGCGACAAGTTTGACCGCGCAAACGAGATGTTCCGCGGGTCCAAGGTCGAGTATTACAGGACGATGGGTCTGTTCAACAGCGGCATGGAATTTACGACCGGCATCGTGCAGGTCATAGTCATCGCCGTGGGCGGGCTGCTTATCATGAACGGCAGGATGAGCTACATCGATCTTATTACTTTTTCACTCTATGTCTCGACCTTTGTGTCCCCGGTACGGAAGCTGACGCAGTTTGCTGAGCTGTATATGCAGGGGACGGCGGGCTTTGCGCGTTTCCTTGAGGTAATGCGCACGGAGCCTACGATAAAGGACGCGCCGGATGCGATAGAGCTCGGCGCGACCGATGGCAGGATAGATTATAACCATGTCAGCTTTGATTACGGTAACGGTGTGCCGGTGCTCAGTGATGTTGATCTGCACATAAAGCCCGGCGAGTGCCTTGCGGTGGTCGGTCCGTCCGGCGGCGGTAAGACGACGCTGTGCCAGCTGCTGCCGAGATTTTATGATGTATGCAGCGGCAGCGTCACGGTCGACGGTATCGACGTGCGGCATCTGACGCAGGCAAGCCTGCGCAGAAATATCGGCGTTATTCAGCAGGATGTGTTTATGTTCGCCGGGACGATACGCGAAAATATCCGCTACGGCCGCCCGGATGCCACCGATGAGGAAATAGTCGAGGCTGCGGTCAGAGCACAGATACATTCGGAGATAATGGAAATGCCGGATGGCTATGACAGCTATATAGGCGAGCGCGGAGTGATGCTCTCCGGCGGACAGAAGCAGAGGATATCCATTGCGCGTGTGTTCCTGAAAAATCCGAAGATACTTATTCTGGACGAAGCGACATCCGCGCTCGACACCGTGACCGAGCAGAGAATACAGGAGTCTCTGGATGAGCTCAGCGAGGGCAGAACGACGATAATCATTGCCCACAGACTTTCGACTGTGAAAAATGCGGATGTTATCGCGGTCGTCGAGGGTGAGCGCATAGTTGAAATGGGCTCTCACAGCGAACTGATGAAGAAAAACGGCGAATACGCCGCGCTGTGCCGCGCACAGCAGATAGAGAAAGGGGAGCAGTCATGCTGAATCTGAGAAAATGCGGACATAAGGATCTGGAGCGTTTTTACGGCCTGTTCGAGATGGACTTTGCGAAGGAGGAGCTTATATCCAAGCTGAGTCTGCACCGCGCAATGCTCGACGGCAGCGCGGAGCTGCTGGTGGTCTATGATGAGGAATCAAACCTCGAGGTAGCATATGCGGTGGTACTGACAAAGAATCTCTACGGTTATGTGCTGCTCAAATATATGGCGGTGCTGCCCTGGTACCGCGGCAAAGGAGTCGGAATTGCCGCGATGCGCCTGATAAACAAGCGCTATGCCGACCGGCAGGGTATCATTGCGGAGCTGACCTCGTTTGAGGATGAGGACGGCAGCATGGTCAAGAGCCAGCGTAAATTCTTCTCCCGCTTCGGATTTGTCGTCGTAGACAGTGATTACCGCATAGGCGGCTCGCCGGTGGAGCTGATGGTCAAGCCCATCAAGGGGACATTTGAGATAGAGCCGGTAGAACACAGAATAATCAGGGATTTTTATACGCGTATACTCAATCCATTCGCGATGGACAAGATGATAGACATCCGTCCGGTGAAGAAGCCGGAGGAATGAGGCTTCGCACATAAGCTGCAAGGCATATCATCCGAGGACGGAAAATATAATTTTATATGAAACTTCTTGTAAATCAGATTTTTGAAAACAAGGAAGCCGCCGCCCTCCCGGGTCTGCTGGAGAGCGGAGGGCTTCCTGCGCTCGTTTCCGGGCTTTCGGCGGTTCATAGGGCAAACCTCGCGGCGGGTCTGCGGCTCAAAACCGGGGCGCCGCTGTTCGTGCTGTGCCCGGACGACACAACTGCGGAAAATTTCGCAAACGACCTTCGCTCAATGCTGGGCGAGGAGGTCGTGTGTCTCGGCATGCGGGACTATACGTTCTATGCGGCGGAGGCTGCATCACGTCAGGCGGAGCAGAAGCGTCTTGCTGCGCTTTATGCATTGGCCGAGGGACACAGCGCCGTGACCGTAGCATCGATTCCCGGACTTATTCAGCGCACAATTCCGCCGGACGCTCTGCGCCGTGCAGCATTTGAGATAGATGCCGGCGGCTCGTATCCTGTTGAGGATGTCGAGGCTGCGCTTATCCGCTGCGGCTATACGCGCACGGAGCAGGTCGAGGGACCCGGCCAGTTTGCACGGCGCGGCGGGATCCTGGATTTCTTCTCACCGTCGGAGCATGAACCGGTGCGTATAGAGTTTTGGGGCGACGACGTCGATTCCATGGGGCACTTCGATGTTGCGAGCCAGAGGCGCTCGGAGCCGATGGATAAATGTGTGATACTTCCCGCTGCCGAAACACTGCCTGAAATGACTGCAGGAGGGCATGAAGCACTCTGCCGCGAGATAGAGAGTTTTGCGGAGAAATACGGCAGGCGCCGCACAAGCGAGAACGCTGCCGCACTGTGCGCAACGCTGCGTGCCGATGCCGACAGGATCCGCGGTGCGGCACTTATATCGGATGCGGACAGGTATCTGCCCGTTATATATCCGATGGCAAGTGCTGCCGACTACATCCCTGAGGACGCAGTTATATTTTTTGACCAGCCTGGCCGCTGCGGGGAGCGGGCGAGAGACTACACAAAGCAGCTTTCGGAAGATATCCGTGAGCTTACGCGGCGTGGTGTACTGGCGATGTCGCCGGATGCGTTTTATCTTAGCTGGGAAGCGCTGATAAAGAGGCTTGAGGATTTCCCGGTATATATGGCAGAGGCGTTCACAGTCGGCCGCAGCCCGCTGCCGCCGCGGACAATAACCAGCATACCGGCAAAGCAGCTCCCGTCCTATGCGGGCAGCGCACAGGCGGCGGCCGACGATGTGGCGCTGTATCTCAAGCAGGATTTCCGCGTGGTGGTACTCGCGGCTGACGAGCGGCGCGCCAAGGTATTGCAGGAGTTTTTCGGCGGTAAGGATATCCGGGCACTGATATATCAGGAGCTGAAAAAGCTGCCGGAGCCGGGAAACTGCGCCATATGCATAGGTTCAGTCTCGGCAGGTATGGAGTATCCCGGAATAAAGCTGGCAGTACTGACGGATGCACAGCTTATACGGAACAGGACAAAGAAGAGATCCGAGAAGAAGCTGCCGCCGGGACATCAGCGAATAAAATCCTGCGCCGACCTTTCCGTCGGCGATTACGTCGTGCATGAAAATCACGGCATAGGCCGCTTTGCCGGCATCGTGAAGATGCAGGTGGATGGGCTTGAAAAGGACTATATAAAAATTTGCTACGCCGGAACGGACAGTCTGTATGTTCCTGCAACGCAGCTCGACATGGTATCAAAATATACCGGAGCGGGCGAGGAAAAGCCTGTCAAGCTGTCCAAGATGGGCGGCACGGAGTGGGCAAAGACGCGTGCGCGTGCCAAGAGCGCGGCAAAGGATATGGCGAAGAAGCTCATTGCACTTTACGCAGAGCGGCAGAGACTGCCGGGCTTTGCGTTCTCGCCAGACAGCGAGTGGCAGCGCGAATTTGAGGATAACTTCGGTTACACCGAGACTGACGACCAGCTTCGTTCCATTGCCGAAATAAAGCGCGACATGGAAGCGGCCGTGCCGATGGACAGACTGCTCTGCGGCGATGTCGGCTTCGGAAAAACGGAGGTCGCACTGCGGGCGGTGATGAAGTGTGTGCTCAGCGGCAAGCAGGCGGCAATACTTGTGCCTACAACGGTGCTTGCACAGCAGCATTATCAGACTGCGCTGCAAAGGTTTTTCGGCTTCCCGGTGAATATTGCGGTAATGAGCCGCTTCAAGACCGGAAATCAGGCGTCGAAAGTACTGTCGGACCTTGCGACAGGGAAGTGCGACCTTGTGATAGGTACTCACCGGCTTCTGAGCAAGGACGTGAAATTCAAGGACCTCGGGCTGCTGGTCGTTGACGAGGAACAGCGCTTCGGCGTGACGCACAAGGAGCACATAAAGGAATTGGCGCATGGAGTCGATGTGCTGACCTTGTCCGCAACGCCGATACCGCGCACGCTGAATATGGCGATGTCAGGCATACGCGATATGTCCACGCTTGAGGAGCCGCCGGAGGACAGACTGCCGGTGCAGACCTTCGTGATGGAACACGACTGGGGCATCATCGCCGACGCGATACGCCGTGAGCTTCAGCGGGGAGGACAGGTATATTATCTGCACAACCGCATCGATGATATAGAGCGCACGGCAAAGAAAATATCTGACCTGCTCGAGGACGTCACGGTCGGTGTTGCGCATGGGCAGATGGATAAAAATATGCTCGCAAATGTGATGGAAAACGTCGCAAACGGCGAGATACAGGTGCTTGTATGCACGACCATCATCGAAACGGGCATTGACATACCCAATGTTAACACGCTGATAATAGAGGATGCCGACCGTCTAGGGCTTGCGCAGCTGCATCAGATACGCGGCCGTGTCGGACGTTCTACGCGCCGCGCTTCGGCGTATCTGACCTTCAGGCGCGACAAGGTACTGACAGAGATCGCCGAGAAGCGGCTGAACGCGATACGCGATTTTGCGGCTTTCGGCTCAGGCTTCAAGATAGCGATGCGTGACCTTGAGATACGCGGAGCGGGAAATCTGCTTGGAGCGGAGCAATCGGGCCACATGATAGATGTGGGCTATGATATGTATATGAAGCTGTTGAGCGAAGCAGTGCTGGAAGCGCGTGGGATCGAGGTCCCGGCACGGGCCGACTGCTCGGCCGATCTCGCAGTTGCGGCAAATATACCGGATCGGTATATACCCTCGCAGGAGCAGCGCATGGATATATACCGGCGTATCGCGCTTATCCGTACCGAAGAGGAGGCGGACGATCTGACTGACGAGCTGATAGACAGATTCGGAGACCCGCCCCCGGGCGTAAACGCCCTTATCCATGTTGCGCTGCTGCGAGGCGAGGCAGGCAAGGCGGGAGTAACGGATATCTCGCAGAAGCAGGGCTATCTTAAATTTACGCTGCGGGACTTTGATATGGAAAAGCTCTCGGTCCTTTACGCAAGGCCGGAATACAAGGGGCGGCTCCGCGTTGAGGCCGGGTCAAAGCCCTGCGTCAGCCTGAAGATAAAGGCCAAAGGGCGCGTTATCGACGAGGCGCGTAATTTTGTCCGCGACTGGGGCACCGGTGTGCGAGAATAAGAATATTCGGTAAATATTCGGCTTTTTGCTTGCCTACGCGCCGCTTAGGTGATATAGTCAGAAACAGCGGTTTTATTACACCCGAAAGGAAAAAATAAGATGAAAAAATTTGTTGCACTTTTGATAATTATCTGCCTCGTCTTCGGCGCGGCGATAACCTACACCGGCTGCGGTGCGAACGATGCCGAGCCCGCGGTCACTCCGGAGCCCTCCGTGGAACCGAGCGAGGATGTTTCCGCGGCCGATACAGCTTCCGTGCCTCAGCTTGATTTTGAGGCGCTGCGCGCAAGCCATGATGCGGACGAGGTCGTCATGACCATCGACGGCGAGGATGTGACCTGGGAGGAGTATTTCTACTGGCTCTACTACTCCGGCGTTCAGGTCAACAACTATATAAACCAGATGGCCAGCTATATGGCCGCCTACGGCATGGACATTTCTTGGGACGACGCGGCGGATGACACCGGCGTCAGCTTCAAGGACTATGTCGTACAGCTTGCGGAGGAGAATATCCGCCAGATACGCAGCATCAAGAAATTTGCATCTGAGAATGGCGTGACCCTCACGAGCGATAACCTCAAGGCCATCGAGGAGCAGCGCAAGACCGATATGGAAAATATCTGCGGCAGCGAGGTCAGCGACGAGGAGTTTGCCGCGAAGCTGATGGAGGCGTACTATCTGCCCGAAAAGGTCTACAATGACATGAACGAGATAAACTATCTCTACCAGAACTGCTTTGCCAAGCTCTACGGCGAGAACGGAGAGCTTGCGGACGATGCGCTTGCCGAGAAATATCTTGAGGATAACGGTTACCTCAACGCAACTCATATCCTGCTCATGACCATCGATCCTAGCACCGGCGAGGCCCTGGATGACACGGTCGTTGCCGAAAAGCAGGCGAAGGCTGCTGAGCTTGCAGCCGAGCTTGCCGCGATAAAGGATGTGGAGGAGCTCAAGACTCGTTTTGCCGAGCTTAAGCAGGAGTACTGCGAGGATACCGGCAAGGAAGCCTATCCTGACGGATACGTCTTTACGCCCGGCACCATGGTAACCGAATTTGAGGACACAGTCAAGGCGCTTAACGATTACGAGGTCTCCGAGCCCGTACTGAGCCGCTACGGGTATCATATTATCATGCGTCTGCCGGTCACGGTCGATACAGTGCTAAAGACCTCCGACGCGGGGACTGAGCTGACGGCACGCGCACTTGCTGCAAATCAGGAGTACGGCGAGAAGCTGGATGCCTGCTATGATGATATGGAAGTCGTTTTCAACGGCGATTTCGAGAATTTCAGCATCGAGGCATTTATAAAGTAACAGGGGGCGTTTGAGATAGAATCCATAGTCTTTCAGCTTATAGATAAGGAAAAGGAGCGGCAGGAAAAAAATATTGAACTTATCGCCAGCGAGAATTTCGTCAGCGACAATATTCTGCGCGCTCTTGGCTCCTGCCTTACCAATAAATACAGCGAGGGATACCCCGCCCAGCGTGAGGACGAGGGCAGAAAGGGCAGATATTACGGCGGCTGCGAATATGTAGACCAGATAGAGGAATACTGCTGCCACAAATGGCGTGAGGTGTTCGGCACCGATTACCATGTTAATGTCCAGCCGCACAGCGGTTCGCAGGCGAACATGGCGGCTTACCTGAGCGTGATAAAGCCCGGCGACACGATACTTGCGATGAATCTGAATAACGGCGGCCACCTGACGCACGGCTCATCGGTGAATTTCAGCGGCAGACTCTTCAACACCGTGTTCTACGATGTTGATGATAACGGCTTCCTGAATTACGACGATATCGCGGAGAAAATACGTGAGCATCGCCCTGCTTTGGTGCTGGCCGGTGCGAGCGCGTACTCCCGCATTATCGACTTTGACCGGATATATAAGATCATCTGTGACACGGCCGAAGAAGTAAAGCAGGAGCAGGGCTATGACGGCTGGGAACTCGGGCGGCCGTACTTTATGGTGGATATGGCGCATATCGCAGGGCTTATTGCGGCCGGAGTGCATCCGACGCCGTTCGGCCGCGCCGATATAATAACGACGACAACTCACAAAACGCTTCGCGGCCCGCGGGGTGGAATGATCTTCTGCACGCAGCCGCTTGCAAAGCAGGTGGACGGCTCGGTGTTCCCTGGGACGCAGGGCGGAGCTCTGCAGCATGTCGTTGCGGCCAAGGCGATAGCCGCGGAGGAAGCCTGTACGGAGGAGTACAGGGAGTATATCCGCAGCGTGGTGAAAAACTGCAGGGCAATGTGCGAGGAGTTCATAAAAATGGGCTACGATGTTGTTACCGGCGGAACGGAAAATCATCTGTTCCTGCTGGATCTGTCGCGCACGCATCCGGCGCTGACCGGAAAGGCAGTTCAGGACGAGCTTGACCGGCACGGAATAACCCTGAACAAGAACTGCGTGCCGAACGAAAAGCGCAGTCCCGTGCAGACCAGCGGTGTGCGCATCGGAACTGCGGCGGAGACCACCAAGGGCAAAACTGCCGAAGATTTTGTTGAGATAGCACATGAGATCGACAGGATAATTTCCGCGATGTAAGATATATTGAGCCAAAAACAGAACGGCTGCAGCCGTTCTGTTTTTTATACATATGGCAGGGACTATAATTTTTTTCGCAGTCTCCCAACTGCATAGATCATCGGAACGATGGCGAAGCTGACGCTTAAATTTATTATAGGTATTATTCGTTCCGACCAGCGTGTCATAGATGGTGAGTCAGGGGCAATGAATATCGCGGCCGTGATGCTCACTGCACCGCAGACAGGGATGAGCCAGCGTCCGCGGCTCAGATCCGTTCGGCGTTCTCCGCGGTACGCGGGTTTCTCGCCGAGGACGAGGCGCAGGCAGTACTGCGCACAGTACAGCAGCGCGGAGACAAGCAAAAAGTCCGGAAACAGCCACAGTGAGACGATGAGCGCTTCGAGCCGCTCCAGAGCATTGAAGAATACAAGGTTCCGGACCAGCGTAAAAAAAGGAAAGGTCAGCAGTCCGGTAAGCTCCGCACCGAAACGGCCGATGACTGTGATATTCAGAAGCAGAAATATCGTCAGCATCGGGATGAGCCACAATGCATAGCTTTTGAACCTTTTGGGCCTGTATTCACACTCGCTCTCCAAAAAGCACGAGAAAAACAATACCACGCCTGCCGCGTTTATTACTGGCAGAGCCGACAACAGAGCGGGTACTGCGTCGCGTGAGGTCACGGGGACGAGATTGCGGTGATCCAATGATGTCAAGGCGAAGAGCATGAACAGGGCGAGAGTACCGAGGACAACGGGCTGCACCAGCTTTGCAAAGCGCACGAGAGACCGGGCAGAGCCGAGAGCTGCGATCACCGAGATCAGGCCGGTCAGGACCGAGAACACGGTCGGGGAACTGTCCGGGTATATCATGGTCACCATTCGTTCCGCGCCGGAGCGAAGGATAAAGCCCGCGTACAGCAGCATCCATAGCGTAAGGAGGACCAGCGCCGTCTGCCCGCATCTGTCTCCGAGGGAGCGGATAATGAGCTCCGCCATACCTTCTCCGCTTTTCCTACGCGACATAAAGCGGCTCAAAAGAAGCACATAGCCAAGCAGCGGCAGCGCTGCCAATGGAGCCGCAAGCCATGCGGCCCGCCCGCCAAGACTTGCCGTGAGTGACGGCACCAGCCGCAGTGCCGGAACGAGCAGTGTTACCGAACAGAGAGCGATGAGCTGATTGCGGTTGAATTTATAGTTATTATAAATTTCTCTCACCTCATCCGTTGCTGATGTTGTTCGTGTGGCTTATGCGGCTCGATGCATCTATGCGTATATCGAGCGCGGGGAATATAGCCGGGAAGGTATCGTCAAGCGCGTAGTATTTCCGGGGCGAATCAAGCTCAGCGATATAGTTCAGCCCGAGAAAATCGGCGTTCAGCTGCTGCGATAGATCGAGGACGCCGCGTATGAGCTCCTCAACACGCTTATCCAGCGCCATACGAAGCTTTTCGTCCTGCTCCGGATCGGAAAGCTCAAGCGGGCGGTCACTTTCGGCTATAGAAGCGCTTATCTCCACAGCGACATCAAAGCCTGTGAGCTTTTCCCCGGCCCAGTGCGGACTGATGCTGCTGCGGCAGTGATTCAGTTCGAGCGTTACGGCGTCACCGTCCGGACCGTCTATTGTCAGCTCCGAGATACCCATGCTGCCGAGCAGCATGCCGACGGCAGGAGAGATGTCCTGCCCGATGTAGCCGCAAAGCCGCCCGTCCTTGATTATCGCGTAGCCGTCGGCAATGACGGTGAGGATATCCTCATCCCCCGAGCTTTCGGCCGATGGTTCGCATTTCAGTGCGCAGGCCAGCGCAGCACCGCTGCGTTCAAGTGAGAGAAAGATGTCTGCGGTCGAGAATACACGGCTGTCGCCGCTGACGCTGAGGCGTGCCTGCTCAGTCTGCAGGATCTCCGAAATGCAGCGGGAATCGCTGCCGGTGCCGGTCACGGCCTGTTCTGCCGTGCCGCCGTTGACGATATAGAGCGGAATATCGATGCGCAGTTCGGGCGAACGGCAGAAAAAAGCGATGTAGTCGTCCACGCTGACCCGTGCCGCGTCTTCGCCAAGCAGGATGTGCTCAACATGCGGGTAGAATATATCCTCCTGCGAGGAGTAATTTCTTATGCGCTCCATAGCATCGGTTATCGAGCCTCCGCTTGCGGACATTCTGATAGGCGCACCGTCGTCGTTGGCAGAGGAGGCGAGAGAAAAGCGCGTACCGCCGTCATCACGATCAAAGCCGACAGTGCGCACGACGAGCAGGTTCTCTATCTCGCGATAGTTGGAGTATATCGAGTTGCAGCCGCCGAGCCATGGCATGACGGTGAAGCACAGAAGAAAAGCTATGGCCTTTTTCATGACTGCTTCCTCCTGTCCTGCGGCCGAAGCTCCGGGTCACGGAATTTTTCGGCTCGCTTCGGAATACGCAGCAGGGTGCGCAGAAGTCCGTGCGGTCTGCCGTCGGTGACGGGAGAGCTGTAATCGCGGCCGAAGCTGTCCATGTCCGCGAGTGACAGGAGCAGCAGACATGACAGCAGACCTATCCCGAACAATCCCGCTGCGATAGCACCGATAAGCAGCGCGAAGCGGATCAGGCGCACAGCCGCGCCGAGATCCTGACTCGGCAGGGTATAGCAAGCGATCGCCGCCACAGCGACGACGATTATAGCAATAGGTGAGGCGACCTTGGCCTCGACCGCCGACTGACCGACGATGAGCGCACCGATTATCGACACGGTATCACCGATCGGATTTGGCAGACGCAGGCCGGCCTCCTGAAGAAGCTCAAGCGCGATAAGCATACCGATGACCTCGAGCCCGGTCGAAAACGGTACGTCCTGTTTTGCACTGATTATCGACAGCAGCAGCCGCGTTGGGATCATCTCTTGATGATACATTGCAACGGCGACGTATATTGCCGGAACATAGACGCTGACAATGAGCGCGAGATAGCGCATGACGGAGAGCATGCTTGAAAACGCGAAGTGCATACTGCTGTCGCCGGTGACCTTCATAAATTCAGCGAAGCTGACAGGCACGACAAGTGCGATCGGGATGCCGTCGATAAGCAGTCCTACGCGCCCTTCGGATAAATACATGGCAAGGCGGTCCGGACGCTCTGTATGGATGAGCTGCGGCAGCGGAGAGGCGGGACAGTCCATCAGAGCCTCCTCAATGATGCCGGTTGCAAGAACACTGTCGACATCGATCGCCTTGAGGCGGCGTAGGATCTCACAGGGAAGCGCAGGATCGGCTATACCGTCGAGGTACAGAAGCTCTATCTGCGTGTGAGACCTGCGGCCGAGCTCGGTTTTTACGGTCTTGAGATGCGGATCACGGATACGGCGGCGCACGAGCGCAGTATTTGTACGCAGAGTTTCAACAAACGAGTCCTTACCGCCCTTGACCGATTTTTCCAGACTCGGCTCAGATATACCGCGGACGTTCTGACTTTTCACCTCGAAGCAAACTGCATCCGCACCGGGGATAATAAGTGCACAGAAGCCGCGGGTAATGTCAGAGACAACGTCTCCGACAGTGCTGCGGCGCTTGGCATTTGAACTGAAGGCGAGGCCGTGCATGACGAGGTCGATACAGTCTGCAGGCGAGTCTGCGCGGCAGGCGCGGAGAAGGTCAGTAAGCGGGCGTATAACATCACCTGATATACCGCCGCCGTCGGTCAACCCGTCGAGCCAGCATAAGTTAAGGCAGAATTTTTCATCGAGGCCGAAATAAATATCACGTCTCTCAAAATCCGAGCAGTCGGAGAAAATGGACTCAATGGAGGAAATATTCAATTCAGAGAAATTTTCAGACTTGTATCCGGCATTGCGTTCGCCCGGGTCTGTTTTAAAAAAATCATACATGTTGTGTATTATTCCCCGCAGGAGCCGCAATATTTAGATAAAATTAATTTCTCGGAAAAAAGTTAAAAAAATACGAAAAAAAGTGTTGACTTTGGACGAAAACAGTGCTATATTAATCAAGCTGTCGCCGAGAGGTGAGCAAGTGAAAACAAAAAACTTCTGGGAAGAAGAAAAAAGTTCTTGACAAGCTCGCAACTCTGTGTTATAGTAAACAAGCTGTCGCCGAAAGGCAACAACAGAGTGTACCTTGAAAATTGAACAATGTAAGAAAAAGCTTATGCTAAATAAGCACCAGAAAAGGGTTCAAGTCAGCAATGACTTAAATCATTGATTCTTTTGAGAGCTATGAAAAGCTAATA
>CAKTNU010000012.1 GCA_934589325.1 uncultured Oscillospiraceae bacterium
GCCCGTAGCCCAGACCGGCCTCTGTCAGCATATCGAGATAACCGTCATGGCCGAGGAAGAAGGAGAATATCTCGTTTGCCTTGGCGCTGAAATCAACGTCGGCAAAGGCCTCGGGGAACATGAGCGCGCCTGCGTAGTATGCACTGACAAGGGGTATCTCGACGTTTGTATAGTTCGCGGTAGAATTTGGCCACTGGTAGACCTGCCCGTTCCTAACGGCGCTGAGCTGCTCGAAGAAGCTCGGATCCTCGGCGTACTGGGTCTTGATGAGCTCGAGGTTGCCGGAGTCGAGAATTATGATGTCAGGATCCCATGCGAGTATCTGCTCGCGGTCGACCTCAACACCTTGAGGGCCTTCGATTATGCCCGCGGCGGCGTCTTTCGCGTGGATGGAGGAGAAAATGGCGCTGTTGGCGTAAACGCCTTCAATGCCGTGACCGCCGCGGAAGGTTGCGGCAGCGCCGAGCGCAAGCGGCTTGCCCTCATCGGGGATGTCCTTGGTGCGCTCGTCAAGGTCGGCGAGGCAGGAATCGATGAAGGAGATTATCTCTTCGGCACGGTCGGGTACTCCGCATGCGTCACCGAATACGCGCAGAGCCAGCTCGTAGTCCTCGCCGAACAGGGTTCCCTGCGGTGCGGCGACGACGGAGCGGCCGAGCTGCTCCTCAATGCTGTTGACTATATCCTCTTCGTAGGTGCAGAGAATTATATCGGGATCGGCCTCAAGGATGACCTCAGGCAGAATCTCGCCGTAGCCGCCGGCAGCGGCGGCGGGCAGATTCATCCAAGTGTCATGATCATACCAGCCGTAGGCCATGAAGGGGCTGTCGTTCTGGTCGCCGTTTGCGACCGTGACCATCTTATCCTGAAGACCGAGGTAAACAAGCATACGCGTTGCATTGCCGAGAGTGACGATGCTGTGTATCTCGGTGGGGACCTCTATCTCACGGCCAAGACCGTCGGTTATGGTGCGGGTAGCGGGAGTGTCGGTGCTGTCGGCTTCCGGAGTCTCGGCGGGGGTACCGTTCTGCTGTCCGCAGCCTGCGAGCAGACTCAGCGAGAGCAGCAGCGCCAGTATGAGTGCAAGGGCCTTTTTCATGTGTCTCTCCTTAAAGCATTGTGCTTGATCAAAATTTATCACGGTAATTATAACAGCATGTCTTCATCTGCGGAAGCCCCCCGGGGGGATAAAATTTTGCCTGTACAAACCGCCCGCAGCTGTGATATACTTAACAGGTTAAAGCTGTGAGGAAGATATATATGACTAAAATTTTGTTTGTATGCCACGGCAATATTTGCCGAAGCCCGATGGCAGAGTTTATCATGAGATCGCTTGCCGCATCTGCGGGGCTGGAGCGGGAATTTTATATAGCCTCGGCCGCAACGAGCAGCGAGGAGCTGGGCAATCCGGTCTATCCACCGGCGCGGCGCAAGCTGGCCGAGCACGGTATCGGCTGCTCGGGCAAGACCGCACGCCGCATGACCTCGGCGGACTATGACGAGTTCGACCTGCTTATCGGCATGGACGGAGCGAATATGCGCAATATGCAGCGCATCTGCGGCGGAGATGCCCGGCACAAGCTGCATAAGCTGACCGAATACTGCGGCCGTCCGGAGGATGACGTGGCCGACCCGTGGTATACCGACGATTTCGACACCGCATGGGACGATATCTACGCCGGATGCCGCGGACTTCTTGACGCGCTGGCGCCGGAGGTCACGCTTGATCTGTCGCACTGTGAGTCGCGGCACGATATCTACACTGAGCTGCGCGAAAAAATGCGCTGGCAGGATTGGTACGGCGAGAATCTCGACGCGCTGTGGGATACGCTGACAGGTCTGCCGTTCTACGGCCGCCGCTTTGCGTTCATCATGCCGGAGGGCGATGTGAGAATGTATGCCGAAAAGGTCTATGCAACATTCGAGGACGCAGGGCTCCCGGTGCGGAAGCTTGAAAAAGATTAAGCAAATCTAAGAATAAAATGTTTGACAATATATACTTCGTGTGTTAACCTAATAAAGTCTTAAAGCGTTTTATATATTAATAAGAAAGGAGTCGCCAAGATGATCAGCAAGTCCAAGGAAAATAAGAATACGAATACCGAATCCGGGCGGCTCTGTGCGTGAATCAGCCCTGCATATTTTCATGGATATATGCCCGGAAGCGTCAGCTTCCGGGCTTTTTTGCGCACTGAGCCTTAGAATTAAGAGGAACTGAAGTTATATATGAAAAGAATCGTACCATTTTTAAAGCCATACAGGACTTCGCTGCTTTTTGCAGTGCTGCTCAGTGCGGCATCGACGATATGTGAG
This sequence comes from uncultured Oscillospiraceae bacterium, assembly GCA_934589325.1. The sequence goes on from CAKTNU010000012.1 coordinate 2,314, forward strand.
CTGCTGCTGCCGACGATCATGAGCGATATTCTCGACAAGGGCGTGTACCTTGCAGACCTTTCGTATATTCTCCGCTGCTGCGGCCGCATGCTCATTGTTGCGCTCGTGAGTCTAGGCACCGTGCTGGGAGGAAGATATCTGAGCGCACAGGTGGTCGCGGGCTTCTGTACCGATCTGCGTGAGACCGTGTTCTGCAAGGTCAACAATATGAGCTTCGAGGAATTCAGTGCCACCGGAGCCGCCGCGCTTCTCAGCCGGGCCACGCACGATATCGGCGGCCTTTCATGGGTCGCGTCGATGCTCTCCGGCAGCGTCGTGACGATACCGGTGCTGTTTCTGGGCGGTGTGCTGCTGGCACTGCGCAAGGATGCGGTGCTGGCGCTCATTATGCTGGTGTTCGTACCGGTGGTGTTCGCCGTTGTCATTGCGGTGGGCAGAAAGATAGAGCCGCTGTGGGTCACATCCGACAGTTATGTTGATAAGCAGAACGACATCGTGCGTGAACGGCTGCACGGAATACGCGTCATCCGTGCGTTCAACAGCGAACCGCGTGAGCATCAGCGTATCGACGAGGCCACGCACGTTATGGCCGACAATATCATCCGTGCAAATGTCAGCATGGGGCTTGTGTCTCCGCTGGCTATCGCGCTGATGAACATGGCAGCGGTGCTTATCGTGTGGATAGGCGGCTGGCGAATGGAAAACGGCGTCAGCTCCGTGAGCGGCGGCGACATCTTCGCAATAGTCCAGTACGTTGCACTGACGATGAACGGCGTCGTGATGGCGGCGTTTATGATCGTCATGTTCCCGCACGCCAAGGTCGCCGCGGGGCGTATCGGCGTTGTGCTCGACTCCGAGGGCATTGCAGACCCCAACCCCGAGGAGCCGCTCGAGTTCAAGGGCGATATCAGGTTTGAGCATGTGAGCTTCTGCTATGACGGGGCGAGTGTCCCTGCGGCGGAGAATATCACGCTGCATATCCGCCCCGGCGAAAGGGCGGCGATAATCGGCGGTACGGGCAGCGGCAAATCTACGCTGGTACAGCTGCTGATGAGCTTCCGCCTGCCGACCTCCGGAAAGATATATTTTGACGGCCGCGACGCGGCGACGATAAACAGAAAGACCATACGCGAAAATATGAGCTGCGTGCTGCAGCGCCCTGCGATATATTCCGGCAGTATCCGGAAAAATGTCATGATGGGGCGCCCCGGCGCGAGCGAGTCGGAGCTTGCGGAGGCGATCGACATCGCGCAGATGGCGGACTTTACTGCTTCCCTGCCCGACGGTTTGGAACATAGGCTCGAGCAGTCCGGCAAAAATCTCTCCGGCGGGCAGAAGCAGCGCATTTGCATTGCGCGTGCGATACTGAAAAACGCTCCGATATTTATCTTTGACGACAGCTTCTCCGCGTTGGACTTCATGACCGAGGCGCGGCTGCGCGCCCGGCTCGGCGAAAAGATCCGGGGACGGACGCAGATAGTCGTCACCCAGCGCATCAGCTCCGCAATGAGCAGCGACTGTATCTTCGTCATGGATGGAGGACGGCTGGTCGACGCTGGGCGGCATGATGAGCTCCTTGAGCGATGCCGCATCTACAGGGAGATATACATCTCCCAGACTGGAGGTGAGGCAAAATGAAGAAGCATAAAATCACTCGCGAGCAGCGCCGTCAGGACCGCGCTGTGCTGCTGAGACTTATACAGGAGGCGCGGCCGATATATAAATGGCTGGCGCTGGCCTGCGTGATAAGTCTGGTCATTATCATTTGCGCGGTAGTCTCGCCGCAGATACTTGGCGACTGTGTCCAGCTGCTGTACGATTTCTGGGCAGGCAGCTTCACCGGGGCGAGTTTGACTGCGGCGCTTATGCCCGGATGTCTCGCGCTGGCGGGAGTGTATCTGCTGCAAAGCCTGATGAGCTGGCTGAAAATGCTGCTGCTCAATAATGTTGTCAGCCGCTATTTCACCTGTGCCCTGCGCATCAAGCTCTCGGCCAAGATAAGCAGGCTCCCGGTTAGCTTTGTGGACAGGACCCCTGTCGGGCAGATACTCGACCGCATGACCGAGGATGTCTCAACGATGGGCAACTCCATCCACAGTATTATCGATACGCTGATGGTCGGCTTCCTGCAGATAATTGCGATCGCCGTGATGATGCTGCTGGAGGACTGGCGGCTGGCGCTGGTCGTGATACTCTTCATGCCGGTGTCGGTGCTGCTGTCGGTGAAGATATCCGCCCTGAGCGGAAAGCATTTCGAGCAGATGTTCGCCGTCGGCGGTCAGCGCTTTGCCCATGTGGAGGAGAGCTTCACAAATTATCAGACCACAAAGGCCTATAATTACGAGCAGGTGACCATTGATGTGCATCATGAGATATGTGAGAAGCGGAAAAGCTCAGAGGCAGCGGCGAATTTCCTCAGCTCATTGGTGCGCCCGTGCATCGCGTTTTCAAATGCGCTTGCGTATATCCTGATCTGTGTCCTGGGCGGCGTGCTCATCGTCGAAAATGGTGTGGGCATTGGCGTCGTCGTGACTGTGGTGCTGTTCGCAAGGCAGTTTTCCGCGCCGCTTGAGCAGATAGCCGAAGGCATGAGCAGCCTCCAGAGAACCAAGGCCGCCTCAAAGCGTGTGTTCGACATGCTGGACGCCGAGGAGGAGCCGCAGCAGAGCGGGCATATCCCCGGGGACGTCAAGGGCGATGTGAAATTTGAAAATGTCAGCTTTTCCTATGATAAGGATACCCCGCTGATACGCGATCTCAACATTGATGTGAAGCACGGGCAGAAAATCGCCATCGTCGGGCCGACAGGTGCGGGCAAGACCACGATAGTCAACCTGCTTATGCGCTTCTACGATATTGACGGCGGCCGCATAAGCATTGACGGCTTTGACATTTCCGCTGCATCACGGGACGATGTCCGTGCCCTGTTTGGAATGGTGCTTCAGGATACATGGCTGTTCAGCGGCACCGTGGCCGATAACGTTGCCTACGGTAGACCGGATGCGACGCGTGAAGAGATAATCGCCGCCTGCGACGAGGCATACTGTGACCATTTCATCCGCACACTGCCGCAGGGCTACGACACTATGGTCAGCGAGGACTCGGCAAGCATTTCCGGCGGGCAGAAGCAGCTGCTGACTATTGCCCGTGCGCTGCTGGCCGACCGGCGCCTGCTTATCCTCGATGAGGCGACATCGAATGTAGATACACGTACCGAGGTGCTGATCCAGAAGGCAATGGATAAGCTCATGCGCGGGCGCACATGCTTTGTCATTGCGCACCGGCTTTCCACCATAGTCGATTCTGACCTCATCCTTGTCCTGCGCGACGGACAGATAGTCGAGACCGGACGGCACCAGGAGCTTCTTGAGCGCAGGGGCTTTTATTACGAGCTCTACACCAGCCAGTACGCGATATAAGCGAGGTATGATAGTTTGAAAATACGGGCAGACGAGAGTCTGCCTGTATTTTATATAGGTCAATGATCAATACTCTGGAATCAAAAAACCAGACAGGCAAAAGCCTGTCTGGTTTGAGTTTGTGCAATCGTCAAGTAAATTACTTGATGTTGCCCTGATAGTCAACAGTGATGGTCTGGACGGTAGGCTCGGTCTCGGTGCTGTTGGAGACGGTGATGGTGCCGTCGAACATTGCAGCGACGAGAGCGGCGTAGTCTTCCTTGGTGAAGCCATCGGCCCACTGAGTGGACTCATAGGGGATCTGGACGTAGTTGGACTCAACATCGGTGCCGGAGACGAGGCCGAGGGTGTTGATCTGGCCTGCGTACTCTGCCCAGTTGTCATCGAGGATCAGCTTGCCGAGGATGGTCTTAACGGTGGGAGCAAGACCCTTCATTGCGGAGGTAACGGTCATGCCTTCGCCGTAAGCATCGATGATGCCGGCCTGATCGACGTCAACGCCGATGACCTTGCCGCCGACCTTTGCAGCAGCTTCAGCAGCGGAGATGTAGATGCCGCCGCCGCAGGCAAAGACGACCTCAGTGCCGTTGGCATACCAGGTGTCCATGTAAGCGGTGATGTCTGCATCGCCGGAGAACTGGTTGCCGTAGACATAGTTGAGGGTGACGTCTGCACCGAGCTCGGTTGCAGCAGCGTCTGCGCCCTGAACAAAGCCGTAGCCGTAACGGACGACTGCGGGAACTGCCATACCGCCGAGGAAGCCGAGCTTGGTGTAGCCGAGCTTAACAGCTGCGTAACCGGCCATGTAGCCGCACAGCTCTTCCTGGTAGACAGCGCAGGTAACGTTCTCGGGGAGCTGGTAATCGCCGAGGTCGCCCTGGGAAACGTCAAGAGCGATGAACTTGACATCGGGGTAGAGGTCCGCGACCTGAGTGATGGTCTCGCCGAAGGCGTAGCCGGGCATTACGACGACATTGTAGCCATCTGCAACTGCGGCGTCGACCATTGCGACACGCTCTGCGGTGGAGTCGCCTGCGGGCTTGTAGTACTTGAAGTCAACGCCGTTGGCTTCGCAGAACTCCTTGCAGCCTTCGTAGGTGGTCTGGTTGAAGGACTGGTCGGTGATATCGCCGTAGTCGGTGATCATAGCGACCTTGTAGGTAACGGCTTCGGGAGCCTCAGGAGCGGTGGACTCTCCAGCTTCGGGAGCCTTGCTCTCTTCTGCGGGCTTGTCAGTCGCTGCAGTCTGGCCGCAGGCGCACAGAGCAAAGACCATGCACAGAGCGAGAACGAGTGCGAGAATCTTCTTCATGTTATTTCCTCCATAAAAATTTTGTACATTTCCGTACAGCATATATTATAGCACGGCTGATGTTATCAAATCAAGGACATTCTTAATAAAAGGTGCGAATTTTATATGGACGTGATGTAAAAACTTTTACTTTTCGGCCATTTTGACCGCGGTATCGAGAGCAATCTCTATCATCTGCGTCAGAGACTCCTGCCGGGCCTCCGGGCTGAGCGCCTCGGGGCGGTAGAGATGGTCGGAAACGGTGCAGATGCAGAGTGCGCGCTTGCCGGCATAGGCGGCGTTCATGTACAGCCCGGCGGCCTCCATCTCGACGCCGAGAACGCCCATGCGCTTCCATGCGTCGTTGCGGTTCCAGCCTTCGGCGGAGTAGAAGTTGTCCGACGAGAGAAGGTTGCCGACCTTCATGTCGATGCCGCGCTCCTTCGCGGCCTCGACTGCGGCTGACAGCAGCGTATAATCCGCGATGGGGGCGAAGGTGCCGCCGAGGTTGAACTGCTGGCCGTAATTGGAATTTGTGCAGGCTCCCTGACCGGCGATGATGTCCATGAGCTTAAGGTCGTCGTTCAGCGCGCCGGCGGAGCCGATGCGTATGATGTTGTCGACGTCGTAGAAGTTATACAGCTCCCAGCTGTAGATACTGATGGCGGGGATGCCCATGCCGGAAGCCATGACCGTCACGGGGACGCCCTTCCAGGTGCCGGTGTGCCCCTGAACGCCGCGGACATTGTTGACGAGACGGGCATCGGTCAGAAAATTCTCCGCAATGAATTTTGCGCGCAGCGGGTCGCCGGGCATGAGGACGGTTTTTGCGATGTCCTCTTTCTTCGCGTTGTTGTGGGCGGTCGGAATAGACATAAATATCCTCCTTGAATTTAATTTGCATTTTTGTTTAATTATACCGCGAAAACCGTAAAAGTCAAATTGAAACCTGAGCGGCCATGTGTTAAAATGAGTCGAAAGATAAAAACCGAAAGGATAAAGTCATGGATATAATGGTAATCGGCATCGCCGGCGGTACCGGCAGCGGCAAGACCACCATCACCAAAAAGCTCGTCCAGCGCTTTGGCGGGGACGTGTCGGTGATCTATCACGACAATTACTATAAAGCGCATCACAATATGCCATACGAGGAGCGGGCAAAGCTGAACTATGACCACCCCGACTCGTTTGATACCGATATGCTCATCGAAGATCTCAAGCAGCTGCGTGCGGGTCACAGCATCAAGTGTCCGGTCTACGACTATTCCATACATGACAGGACTGACCGGACGATAACCGTCCGTCCGGCGAGAGTTATTATAGTAGAAGGTATCCTGATATTCCAGAGCAAGGAGCTGTGCGACCTGATGGATATCAAGATCTTTGTCGATACCGATGCTGATGTGCGTATCCTGCGCCGTATCGTGCGTGACGTGCGCGACCGCGGCCGCAGCCTTGACAGCGTCGTGAGCCAGTATCTTACGACGGTCAAGCCCATGCACGAGCAGTTTGTGGAGCCGAGTAAGCGCAACGCGGACATAATCATTCCCGAGGGCGGCTACAATCAGGTGGCACTTGAGATGGTCGTGGAACGTGTGAGGGCGCATCTCGGCGCAAAGTGATCAAAAGGAGAAGAGATGGCAAAGCTATATTTCAAATACGGCGCGATGGGCTCGTCCAAATCCGCGCAGGCGCTGATAACGCAGTTCAACTATGAGGAGCTCGGCATGACCGTGTGGCTCATCAAGCCCAGCGTCGACACTCGCGACGGTGCGGATATCATCCGCAGCCGCATCGGACTCCAGCGCAGTGCGCAGATAATCACGCCTGAGCAGAACGTTGCCGATGAATACCACGCCGCCGGGCGGTACGACGTGATAATTGCCGACGAAGCACAGTTCTTTGAGCCGGAACAGATAGACCAGCTCCGCGCCCTTGTCGACAACGAGGATGTGCCGGTGCTGTGCTTCGGTCTGCGTACCGACTTTTTGACCCATTGCTTCCCAGGCTCGAAGCGGCTTCTCGAGTTGGCGGATTCGATAACCGAGATAAAAACCGTCTGCGCCTGCGGCCGCAAGGCGACGGTCAACGCCCGTATCGGTGAGGACGGCCGCATCGTCACACAGGGTGATCAGGTGTTCCTCGGCGGAAATGACAGCTATGTTGCCATGTGCCATAAGTGCTGGGCGGACAGGATAAAGGCGCAGGGCGAATGACCCGCGGCGCGCCGCATCATGAGGCTCATATCACCTACACGGCAGACCTTGCTTAAAGTCTGCCGTGAAGGTGATATTTTTGCATTACCCGACATTTTCTGCATAAATATATTTGTAATTTCACCGGGGCTGTATTATAATGATATATACTCGATATTTTCGGATTTCGCAGATTTCGTATGAAACAGGGAGGTAGGGACTGTTGGAGACTCCGTACGCGATAGAGATGCTTCACATCACCAAGCGGTTCCCCGGCATCGTCGCAAACGACGACATCACGCTTCAGCTCAAAAAGGGCGAGATACATGCATTGCTCGGTGAAAACGGCGCTGGCAAGTCAACTCTGATGAGCGTGCTTTTCGGCCTGTACCAGGCTGAGGAGGGCGTAATCAAAAAGGACGGCGTCGAGGTTCAGATAAAGGACCCGAACGACGCGAACGATCTCGGCATCGGCATGGTGCACCAGCACTTCAAGCTGGTCGAGTGCTTCTCGGTGCTCGATAATATCATCCTCGGCGTCGAGCCGAACAAGCATGGTTTCCTGCAGAAGCAGGAGGCGAGAGAAAAGGTCATGGCTCTGTCGGAGAAATACGGCCTTGCCATAGACCCCGACGCGCTCATAGAGGATATCACCGTCGGCATGCAGCAGCGTACTGAAATACTCAAGATGCTCTACCGGGACAATGAGATACTCATTTTTGACGAACCGACCGCCGTGCTGACTCCGCAGGAGATAGACGAGCTTATGCAGATAATGAAGAACCTCTCCGCCGAGGGCAAGAGCATACTCTTCATTTCCCACAAGCTCAATGAGATCATGTCCGTTGCGGACAGAGTCACGGTCCTGCGCAAGGGCAAGTGCATCGGCACCGTCAACGTAAAGGACACCACCAAGGAAGAGCTGAGCCGCATGATGGTCGGCCGCGACGTTGAGTTTGTGGTACATAAGGAGCCGGCAAAGCCCGGCGACGTCGTTCTCAGCGTTGAGGATATGACCGTTGCCTCGAAGGTGCACCACAACAACGCCGTCCGCGGCGTATCGTTCGAGGTTCGGGCGGGTGAGATAGTCTGCATCGCGGGTATCGACGGCAACGGCCAGACCGAGCTCGTCTACGGCATCACCGGGCTTGAGCCGGTGAAGTCCGGCAAGGTCAGGCTGTGCGGCCATGACGTTACGCATCTGCCGATAAGAAAGCGCTCGCTCATGGGCATGAGCCACATACCTGAGGACAGACACAAGCATGGCCTTGTGCTCGACTATCCGCTTGAATACAATATGATACTCCAGCGCTATTTTGAGCCGGAGTTCACGAATAAGGGCGGCTTTCTGAAGCGCCCCGCGATACGCGCCTATGCCGACAGGCTCATCGAGCAGTATGACGTGCGCTCCGGTCAGGGCGCGGTCACGGTCGCAAGAAGCATGTCGGGCGGCAACCAGCAGAAGGCCATCGTCGCCAGAGAGATAGACAAAAATCCAAAGCTCCTCGTTGCCGTGCAGCCCACCCGCGGCCTTGATGTCGGAGCAATAGAGTATATCCATAGACAGCTCGTCGCGACGCGTGACGCAGGCGGCGCGGTGCTGCTGGTGTCACTGGAGCTGGACGAGGTCATGAATGTCTCCGACCGCATCCTTGTGATGTATGAGGGTGAGATAGTCGGCGAGCTCGACCCGAAGAAGACCACAGTCGAAGAGCTTGGCCTGTATATGGCCGGTGCAAAGAGGGAGGACAAAAAGGCATGAAGCGTATTCTGAAAAATAACGCCGTTCAGTCGCTGCTGGCGTCCCTCGCCTGCATCATTGTCGGTCTGCTCGTAGGCTACATAGTTCTGCTGTTTATAAACCCCGCCGGTGCGTGGGATGCGATACTGACCGTTATCAAGAACTTTTTCTACTACCCAAGCAAGCCTGCCGCACTGAAATATTTCGGCAGTACGCTGGTAAAGACTGTGCCGCTGATGCTCTGCGGCCTGTCGGTGCTGTTTGCTTATAAGGTCGGCCTGTTCAATATCGGCGCTGCCGGACAGTACGTCGCGGGCGCGGGCGCCGCGCTGTATCTGGCGCTTGCACTGAATCAGCCGTGGTATGTCTGCATTATCGGCGCAATGATCGCCGGCGCAATGCTCGGCGCGATCTCCGGTGCGCTCAAGTCCTACTGCAACGTCAACGAGGTCATATCCTGCATCATGCTCAACTGGATAAGCCTCTATGTTGTCAACATGATACTTACGACCGTTAAGGAGACGACCAGTCCCTATACCGTTACGCTCTCCAGCACCAATCCGTCCGCACTGATACCGAGCCTCGGTCTAGGCAAGCTCTTCAGCAATAACCCCTATGTGACGATCGCGCTGCCCATCGCGGTGATCGTGTCTATAATCATCTGGGTCCTGCTTGAAAAGACCAAGTTCGGCTACGAGCTGCGTGCAACCGGAAACAATAAGAACGCTGCCAAATACTGCGGCATGAACGAGAAGAGAAATATAATCCTCACGATGGTCATTGCCGGCGCACTTGCCGGACTCGGCGCGTCGCTGCTGTTCCTGACGGGGTTTGAGCAGTGGCAGTGCAGCCAGTCCTCCGTGCCGACGATGGGCTTCAACGGTATCGCCGCCGCCTTCCTCGGCGGACTCAATCCGATCGGCAATATCTTCTCCTCGTACTTCATTCAGCACATCACAAACGGCGGCGCCTATGTCGACAAGACCATGTACTGCGCCCAGATATCGGACCTGATATCGGCCATTATAATTTATCTGTGCGGCTTCGTCGCCTTCTTCAAGTATTTCATAAACAACTGCATCGACCGCAGTGAGGAGCGCAGAGCGCATAAAAGATCTGCTGCTTCGGTCTCCGATACGAAGGAAGGAGGCAACAAGTAATGGTACTTCTGCTTCAATACACGCTTATTTTTGCGTCCGTGCTTGTCCTCGTCGCATTGGGCGGCTGCTTCTCGGAGCATTCCGGCGTTATAAACATCGGTCTTGAGGGCATTATGGTCATGGGTGCGCTGGGCGGTGCGCTTGCGATGAAGTTCCTGCCCGAGACTGTGCCGGCTGCCGTGATGATAATCGTCACGGTCGTCATGGCGATAGCTTTCGGCATGGTGTATTCTACGCTGCTCGGCCTCGCCTGCATCAATTTCAAGGCGGATCAGACCATCGTCGGCACTGCCATGAATATGCTCGGTACTGCCGCCGCGACAGTCATCGTCAAGGCCATGAATACTGCGGCAAGCCCCGATAACGTCTCCTCTACCATCCAGTATATCAACGCGAAGAAGGCATTTCTCGTCAATATCGGCAGCTTTGAGTTCAACTGGTTCATGCTGCTGGCAGTTATCGCGCTGGTATGCAGCTTCATCACACTCTACAGGACCCGCTTTGGCCTGCGCCTGATGGCCTGCGGAGAGCATCCGCAGGCGGCGGACAGCGTCGGCATAAACGTATATAAGATGCGCTGGGCGGGCGTGCTCATCTCCGGCGTCCTCGGCGGACTCGGCGGCATTGTGTATATTACGGCCGGCGTCAGCGAGTGGAAATTTGAAAACGGCGTGGCCGGCTTTGGCTTCCTGTCGCTGGCGGTCATGATATTCGGCCAGTGGAAGCCCACACGCATCGCGCTTGCGGCGCTGCTGTTCGGTATGTTCCGCGCCCTGTCGAACGTCTACACCGGCTTCAGCTTCCTGACTGCGCTCAACATCCCCAGCACCGTTTATAATATGCTGCCGTACATCATATCCCTCGTCGTTCTTGCCTTTACGTCCAAGAAATCCCGTGCTCCGAAGGCTGAGGGAATACCCTACGACAAGGGTTCGCGATGAATCAAATACAAAGCCGATAAAAACCGCGCTCCGGAGCTGCTTCCGGAGCGCGGAAATTTATTAAAATTCATAAAATTTGCGGCAAAAACCGCTTACGGTAGACAAAAATCGCATTTTGCTGTATAATATGGATAAATCCGAATGAAAGGACTGAAATACGCATGAAAAATGGCAAATTCGCCGCAGTTTTATTTATAGTGTTTTTCCTGCTGGCCGTCGCGCTCATATGCTTCTGGCTGACAAGCAAGGATAATGCCGCAGAGCCCGCCGATGCAACGGTGCCTATGTCGCCGCAGATAGTCGTTGTCGGCCCCGACTCCAATAACAATACCGGGGACAACGGCAATTCCGGCACGACCGCATCGACACCCGCGCCCACACAGGCCGTGACTACTCCGTCTCCGGCCCCCACCCCGACGCCGACTCCTACACCGACTCCGACCCCGGCTGTGACTCCCGAGCCCAACCGTCAGCTCAACTCCGGCAGCTTCATGTCGGACACCGGCGTCCCGCTGAACATCAAGGTCGAGTGGAGCGTCAGCACCTCCGGAGCGTCTCAGGCAGAGGTCACGGTCAAGGTCAGCCTTGATTCCTACAGTCTGCACATGAGCGAGGTGCCCGGCTCCGTCGTCATTGACCTCAACGGCAGCACAGCCACCCTTGGCAATCCCGCCGTGGATTATGACGGCAATTCCAAGCTCAACACGCCCTTCGGCAGCAAGACCTTCACCGTCAATCTCTCCTCCGGAGAGTCGATGAATCTGCCCTTGAGCATTACCTGGCACTTCGGCGGCAAGTACAGCAAGGTCGACCTTACTGATATTGTTGCCAGCGGAACAGTGTCCGCAAGCAGATAAACCGGATAAAACCGTTACCGGCGCGGCTCAGCCGCGCCGGTATTCTTTGTTGAAGGAGCAAGATATGCGCACTCAGGAACAGGTGAACGAGATAGTGCGGCTGCTGCTGGCGGAATATCCGCAGGCCGACTGCACTCTTGATTGGCGGCATGACTACGAGCTGCTGTTTTCCGTCAGGCTTGCCGCGCAGTGTACGGACGAGCGGGTGAACAAGATAACCCCCGCGCTTTTTGAACGCTTCCCGACGCTGGAGTCTTTCGCTTCCGCCGACGTTGCGGAGGTCGAGAAATACGTCCATTCCTGCGGCTTCTACCGGGCGAAGGCGCGTGACATCGTAGCCTGTGCAAATGTTCTGCTTGAAAAGTATGGCGGCGAGCTGCCGCGCACGATGGAGGAGCTTACCGCGCTGCCCGGCGTTGGCCGCAAGACGGCAAATCTCATCCTCGGCGATGTGTTCAAGGTGCCCGGGTCGACGGTGGTCGATACACACTGCATCCGCATCTCGAACCGTCTCGGACTGGTGGATAACCTGAAGGACCCGGTCAAAATCGAAATGGAGCTGCGGAAAATACTGCCGCCGGAGCACTCGTCCGACTTCTGCCACTGTATCGTCCTGCATGGCCGCGCAGTGTGCGACGCACGCAGGCCGAATTGTGCGGAGTGCTGCCTGCGCCACTTATGCCAGTATTTTTCCGGCGAAAATAAAATCGAATAGGAGATAAGATCATGGATAACGCAAAGAACAATCAGAAAAAGCTCAAACAGCTTTTTGCAATACTTGATGAGATGGAGGCATACGCCCGCTGCATCGGCAAGGTCAGCTTTGATATGGAGTGCTGTGCGCCTGAGGAAGGTATAGCGCAGGCCGGTGAGGATATGGCTGTCATAGGCCGTCAGTTTCACAAGCTGAGTCATTCAAAGAAGTACGAAAAGCTGATATGCGAGCTGCATGAGAACTCGGAGGGCCTGACCGACGTGCAGAAAAAGGCGGTAGAGCATAAGTACGACGAATATAAGAAAACCAAGAATGAGAGCGCAAAGTTTGCATATGAGATGAATCTTGCGTCCAGCAAGGCTTACGGTGAGTGGCTTGCGGCAAAAAAGGCCTCCGACTTCTCGCTCTACCGCGATTCGATGGCAAGGCTCATCGAGTTCACGCGGCAGGACCTCGACCTGCGTGACGAGAAGAAGCCCACATACTACGACGCGCTGCTCGATGATTATGAGAAGGGCAACGACCATGTTCAGCTCGACGCGTTCTTCGGCGCATTGAAGGAGCGCATCGTACCGCTGATGAAGCGCATCGTTGCCGAGGGCAAACCCATCCGCGAGGATTTTCTGACCCGCAGCTGCCCGATACCGGAGCAGGAGGCGTTTTCCAAGTATCTGCTCAAAATAGAAGGTCTGCGCGAGAGCGCACTCGTCCTTATGACCACCGAGCACCCGTTCACGACGAATTTCGGCGCAAAGGATGTCCGCGTTACAACACATTACTTTGAGGATAATTTCATCTCCAATATTTTCTCCACGCTGCATGAGGGCGGTCATGCGTTGTTCATGCAGAACGAGCCGCAGGAGTTCTATGAAAACCACGCCGCAAACGCAATGTCCAACGCCATGCATGAGACCATCTCCCGCTTTTATGAAAACCTCATTGGCCGCAGCGAGGCATTTATTCACTTTGTCTACCCGAAGCTGCTTGAGATAAGCGGAGACAGTCTTTCCGACGTGAGTGAGCGAGAGCTTTACGAGGCGGTGAATATTGCGCGCCCCAGTCTCATCCGCACCGAGGCCGATGAGCTGACCTACAGCCTGCATATTCTCATCCGCTATGAGCTTGAGAAGGAATTTATCAACGGCACCATCACCGTCGACGAGATCCCCGCGCTGTGGAACGCAAAGTATAAGGAATATCTCGGTATTGATGTGCCGAATGATGCGGAGGGCTGCCTGCAGGACGTCCACTGGACCGGCATGTTTGGTTATTTCCCGTCCTACGCTCTCGGCAACGCCTACGGCGTGCAGATACTGCGCACGATGGAGAAGGATTTCGACGTGTCCGCCGCTGTTGAACGCGGAGAGCTCGACAAAGTCGCCGCGTGGCTCCGCGAGCATGTATTCTCCTGCGCATCCGTCATGGATCCTGACGAATGGATACGCCATATCACCGGTGAGAGCCTTGACCCGGACTATTACCTCAGCTACCTTGAGGACAAATATTCAAAGCTGTACGAGCTGAAATAAATCAAAACCGGCAGAGAAAACTCTGCCGGTTTTTCTAATTGCTCATGACCTCGCAGTAGAGCTTTTGTATGTCGCCGAGAAGCTCCGTGCAGCGAAACTCCGGGCGATAGAACATATGTATCTGACGGGCCATGTTCATATCGGCGATGGGCTTGATCTTAAAGCGCCCGGCAGCCGCGTCGCGTACGCATACCTTATTCGGCAACACAGACACCCCGTAATTCTCGGCGACCAGCTTTTTTATTGTCGATATGCTGTCCAGCTCCAGCATGACCTGAAACTGCCCGAGCTGCATGCCGATGCTCCTCAGGTGTGCTT